>DAOOQY010000119.1:0-9040 GCA_035389025.1 Verrucomicrobiota bacterium | reverse complement strand
CTTCGTGACCACGCTGACCCGCGACGATGTGGCCGCCCTTCAGTACATCTACCGCACCAACAATTATAACGTCGAGACCATCCCCTCAGGGGTGATCGGTGGAACCAACTACATCTTCGGCGCGACGAATTCGTCTCCATGGGGCGTTCCTCCCTCGCTCCTGACCAACGGGTATTCGACCAACCTACCGTGGTACCCGGGCTATCCTTGGGACGCCCCCCCCAGCCTCACCAATGTCACAGGCACCAACGATTTGACGGGGACCAACACGTTCATCGAGCCTGCCCTGCGCAGCGGCATCGATAAGGTCCTCTGGCGTCGGCTCGAATACGACTCCGTCCTGGGCAACTTCTTCACCCCAACCACCAACATCTACACCGAGAGGGTCATCCTCAACGGACGCCGGGTAACACAGACCATCGTGCGCGTGGTCCAAGTGCCGGACATCATCTTCGATGCGGCCGATCTCCAGGGCGGCGAGGCAAACGATACGATCATCGGGACCGGACAGGTCATGACCGACTGGCAGAATAACGACGCCATCAACGGCATGGCCAACCAGATTGGCCCCGGAACCATGGTCCCGTCCGTGGCCACCACGCCGGCGTATGTTCTCACGTTCAACTCGGTCGGCCCGATCTGGTACAATCAATGGCCCAATTTCTTGAGTCAGGCGGATGCCATCGGGCCCAACCAGTTCCTACTCTGGGGTTCGTTCGACGGAACCACCAACGATCCTGTTGTCTACCCCGTCGGCACGTCCATCGAGGCGATCGAAGCTCAAGTCTTGAGTGGCCGCTAGGCCGCGCGCACGGTCCATCGCGATATGAAGCAACTTACACTTTGGGCTCTGGTGGCGGGGATGGCCTGGACAACCCAAGTCGCCCGCGCCGCCGACATTTTCATTAACGAGGGCGAACTCAATTACGCCTACGGCGAAGCCCCGCAGATCGATGCCCTCGCGTTCTACAACTCGGGCACCTTCACGGTCTGGTCCGCCCCTCTCCCCTACGATTTCACCCGCGTGATGAGCTATACGAACCGGGGGACCATGACCGGTGGCGTCGGTTTCACTTTCGACAACGTCACCAGGGAGGGCGTCCGTAGCCCCGCAGCCAGCTTTGTCAACCAGCGCGGGGGCATCATCCGGACGGTCGAGCGCTTCGGCTTCGTCGCCTCGAACACGGTCTACTACCCGACCTACATCACCGTCTCCGCCGCCAAAATCGTCAACGAAGGGACGCTCTCGGTCGAAAACTCCGGAATCCTTCGTCTCGAAGGGAACAAGATCGACCTGACCCGGGGCGGTCTCTCGGTGGGCTCCGTCCAACCGGATTTCGGGGCGGGCTATATCCCCGGCGGCTACGATTTTCGACCGGAGCCCGGTGTTTACGACCTTTGGTGGGGGGTCGGTTCCGGGCCCACCAACGCGAGCGGATGGCCCGGTCAGGACAGTTCCTCGATTGCGCGGCCCCTGGGCGGGGGCACCTCCTGGCAGGCGGTTTCGCCGTCGCACTTCGTGTCCGATAACAACGCATCGGGTTTCGTGCGCGTCGGCACAATCGCGACGTATTTCACCGGCCTGACGAACGTGACGGGCGGCATCGGCCTGACGATCACCAACGCCGACGGCACAACAACGAACATCTTCGCCCCGACCAACATCATCCGACAGGCGGTGTTCGTGGGCGTGAGCGATACGAACAACTTCGCCGCGCGCGCCCGGTTCTCCCCGAGCACCGTGCCGGATGTCGCCCACGCGACCGTGGCCATCGAGTTGCGGCTCTCCAACACGAACGTCGTGACCGCGAGCGGCGAGACCAATGCGATCTACTTCGTCGATCGGTTGGCCTCCGAAACCAACCTCGCGTTCGGCACGAACATTGACATCACCCCGGTCCCCACGCTGCGCCCGTACCCCTACGAGGTCTGGCGTTCCCCGCCGCAGGAGTTTGCATTCGGTTTTAACGGCAACGCTTTGATTACAACGAATTTCGTCTACGACCGCGGATTCTCGAATCGTTTTGTCACCAATCTCTACGCCGGTTACTCGGCGTACATCGACTACCTGACCGTGCGCCCGCCGATCGTCGCGGGCATGGGCCCCCTCGACCAACCCGGACGCATCGAGATCATTGGCGACGAGGTCGACCTCACCAAGGCGCGCTTCCGCGGGATGGGAATCATCTCGATCGATGCCAAGAACCTGGTGAGCACCTCGAACACCGTCGTCGACGCGCCCAACCTCCTCTACAACCTCGGCTCGAGCAGCGGCCTCCTCACCGTCCAGAACCTCGCCAAAGCCGGTGTGATCCGCATGGCCGGGAACATCGAGATGTGGAGCGGGCTCTGGACCAACCAGATGGCCACCATTTACACGAACTACTACATCGACGACACCACCAATTACTACAACCCCATCACCAACCCCGTCGATGTCGGCATCCACGTCGTGATCCTCAGTGCCGATTTCCTCGACTCGACCCAGAGGGTCGTGGTGCACGACTTCGTCGCGAAGAGCAAACAGATCGTGGTCAACGACCCGATCACGGTCAGCCGCAAACTGATCCTGGACGGCGAGGCCTTCACGCTCAACGGCACCCTCACTCTCACCAACCTCGACACCACCAATGGCCTTCCGAATTGGGTCCGCACCAACATGCCCGGTGTCAAGTTCTTCACGAACAACGGTACGCTGACCGTGCCGAATATGGGGTACTTCGGCTCGGACAGCGGCGGTGCCTTGCAGACCTTCGTCAACTCGGGGACTCTCAACACCTTCAGCGCCAGCGTTGCCGCTTCCTCCTATGCAAACAGCGGTACTCTCAACATCGACAATCGCCTCACCCTCGAGGTCGGGGCCGCCAGACTCGAAGGCGGGCGCGACGTGATCCGCGGCTCGCTGTACATCAAGGCGAATGATCTCAAGCTCAGAAATCACTCGATCCGGGCGGACGAGGGGGTGTTCCTCGACGTCACGGACAACTTGAGCGACGCCGGCGTGGACTCGGCGAATACAGTGAGCGTCTCGGATGGCTTCCACCTGCTCACCAAGCCCGCCACAGGCGATTTGCTGGGAACGACATTCCAAACCACGGCCGCCAAGTTCGCCAGCGTGCTGCACACTTGGGCCGGCAAGGACCTCGGCCCGACCCCCGCCGGATTCGAGGATAATGCCGCCCTCGGGCGCTTGGTGCTCGATGTCTACTCGGGCGGCGAACTGCGCTTCAGCGGGCCGGTCGACTGGCTTGGCAACCCCCGGTCCGGCAAGTACGCACTCTATGTGGATTACCTGCAGTTGCAGCCTGCTGTCGAGGCCGACCCCGAGTCCGTGATGTATGTCGATCCGGGCCTGACCATCTATTTCGGGGCCTCCAATGTCCCTGCCGAGGAACTGGACGGCAAGCTCGACGGCCGCCTCCGCTGGGTGAAGTCATACTCCGGCCCGACAAGCGGCACGCCGGTCGCCTCTCGCCAGAACGGATACGAGGTCAAGACGATTGTGGTGAATGCCGCCCTGCTGGACAGCCCCACGATCGATTCGGATGGCGATGGGGTCGCCAACGCCTACGACACGTGGCCTTTCGACGGTGTCACCTTGCGAACCGCCGAAGTTCTTGGACATCCGGCAAACCAAGTGCGGATTTCGTGGGATGCCGCGGCCGAAACCGTCTACCGCGTCGAGAAGACGGTGGGGCTCACGCCGGCCAACTGGACGGCGCATTCCGTTGTCACCAACTCCGCGGCGTCAGTGCAGGTTTTGACAATTACAGATGCCATCCCGGCTGGAAGCAACCAGAGAAGCTTCTACAGGGTCCGTTACGACCCGTGAACCACGGGCGCTGATCGGAAGCCGTTCGGCGATCCGAGCGGCGCAGAATCCGGAATGGCAGGTTGATGCGGATCGGCGGGCGGCCGCGTGCGGTCGCCGCCTAGTTTTACTAAAGACTCATGAAGAGGGGTACTCTGATGGCACAGTGTCAAGGATGGGCTGCGATGCGCATCGCGGCGTTCGAAGCAGCCTTGATCCAAAGGCGATCCGTCAGTCTCGGGAATGACCTTCCCGCGACGGCCTCGGCGCATGCGATGCCCCGTGGGCGCCGCCCAGCATCGCTCGCGTCGCTCGTGTGCGCGATCGCCCTCTCGGGTCTGGCCCAGGCCGAAACCCTCACGCTCGATTCCCAAGAGGTCCATGCCACCCGCCTGATCGGCAAGTTCAAGGCGGCTGTCGCCGATGCCATCGGCCCGGCATCGGTCACCCAGTACGGGTCCTCCATAGCGCGGCGTTATCGGTTGGTTCCCGGTCTGGTGCTCCTGGATGAAGCGGGCCAGGCCCGTCCGGCGGGACTCCCCGCCGGCGATGAGTCCGCCGCACGCCAACGCCTCGTCGACCGGTTGCAGGCCCTGAGGGACTCGGGCCTCTTCGAATACGTCGAGCCGGATCATATCATGCATCTGATGCTCACGCCCAATGACAGGGCGTTCGTGGATGGCTCGCTCTGGGGCCTCTGGAATTACGGGCAGTACGGTGGCATGCCTGGGGCCGATATCGCCGCCGAGCGGGCCTGGGACCTGACCACCGGCTCGACTAACGTCATCGTGGCCGTCGTCGACACCGGCATCCGCTACACCCACCTGGACCTGGCCAGCCAGATGTGGGTCAATGTGAACGAGATTCCCGACAACTTCATCGATGACGACGGCAATGGCTTCATCGATGATATCCACGGCATCGACGCGATCGCCGGGACGGGCGATCCAATGGACGACGTCGGCCACGGAACACATTGCAGCGGGACAATCGGCGCCGCGGCCAACGACGGTAACCGGCACGTCGGAGTCGCCTGGAAAGTCCGGTTGATGGGATGTCGCTTCCTCTCCGCGGCCGGGGGCGGCTCGACCAGTGACGCCATGACCTGCATCGATTACGCTGTCGCGCACGGGGCGCAAGCCATCAACGCCAGTTGGGGCGGATACGGTTTCTCGCAAGCCCTCTTCGATACCATCGAGCGGGCAGGGGACCACGGCGTCCTGTTCGTCGCGGCTGCAGCCAATGACGGCATCGACAACGATTTCTTCCCTGCATATCCGGCCAGCTATCAGCTCGAGAACATTATCTCGGTCGCGGCTGTCGATCGCAGCGATTATCTCGCCGGCTTCTCGAACTACGGGGCCACGACGGTCCATCTGGGCGCGCCGGGCGTCGAAATCTTCTCATGCTGGAATGGATTTGACGCGGACTATGAGACGATCGAAGGAACGAGCATGGCCGCGCCCCATGTCACCGGCGTCGCCGCCCTGATTCTCGGCCTTTACCCGGGCTCGGATCATATCGAGATGAAGGATCGCATTCTCTCCGGGGCTGTGCCGATTACCGCCCTGGCAGGCCGGACCACGACTGGCGGGCGTCTCAACGCCTACAACTCTCTGACATTGACCGGCAGCGGCGTGATGCAGGTCAGCGTGGACCCGCCCTCGGGATCGGTCCTGCTCGCCGGCGCCACTCAACCCATCTACGTCAAGGTGCGCGATCGCTTCGGCATCCGGGACGCCACGGTCACCGGCGCCATCGTCGGCGGCGGCACGCTGGCATTCGGCAACGATGGTGTGGCCCCCGACCTTGTGGCTCAAGACCCCATCTATACAGCGAATCTTCAGGTGCCTGCACTGGGTGAATCGATCTCGATTGCCTTGACCGTCACAGCTCCCGGCAAAGGGACCCTGACGAACCTGCTCAACTACGCAATCGTCCCGCCGCCGCCCAACGACCATTTCGAATTGGCGACCAAAGTGCCGCGCGGCGGCGCGTCGTACCTGGCGAACAACCTTTACGCGACGCTTCAACCCAACGAACCGCAGCACGGCGGCAACCCCGCGGCGGCCGCTTCTTTGTGGTGGCGGTGGACCGGGGACTGGGAGACCAATATCCTCGTCGATGCGGCGGGAAGCGGCATCGGGACCATCCTGGCCGTCTACACCGGCAACGCTCTCACCAACCTGAAGTCTGTGGCCACGGCGGCCAACCTTCCGGGCACACGGGGTACAAACCTCTTCTTCCAGGCCCAGAAGAGCATATCCTACTCGATTGCCGTGGCTGGTCTGGCGACAAACAGCCTCGGTTCCATCCGCTTGCGGATCATGCCGGGCGGCCAATTGCAGAAGCAGCCCCCGCGCGTCTCGATTCAGGACCCGATCAGCGGTCTGGTGTCCACAACGAATAGCATTACCGTCACCGGCACGGCTGAGGATGTCGGCGCACAAGCCTCTGGCATTGCCGAAGTTCTGGTGAGTGTCAACGGGGGACTGGCGGGTTCCGCGGTCGGCACGACCAATTGGATGAGACCCGCCTTGCTCCGGGTGGGTGCGAATCAGATCGTCGCACGCTCCGTCAACCTCGCCGGACTCATCTCCGACGAATACCGCGTCACGGTCCACTACCGGGTTCCGCCGCCGCCAAACGACAACTTCGACACCGCCACGCTCGTTGCCGGCATCGAGGGGAGTGATGCGCTCGATACCAGCCTCGCCACACTGCAGCCGGGTGAACCGATGCACGCTGGCAAGCCCGGCGGCCACTCCGTGTGGTGGAAATGGACGGCGCCTGCTGATGGAGCGCTGCTGCTGTCCACTGAGGGGAGCACATTCGACACCACCCTGGGCCTCTACACCGGTCCTCGAGTCAACGCCCTCCGCATGGTGGCGAGCAACGACGATGCGTTCGACGGCTCGCTCTACAGCAAACTGCAGGAAGGTGTCCGGATGAACCAGACCTACCACTGGGCGGCCGACGGATTCAACGGGCTGACAGGCAAGGTCGAGTTGGCTTACCTCTTCACCCCCGGCACGCTCTTCACCGTCAATCTCCAGGCCGCCACCGGCGGCAGTGTTGCCGAACACGACTCCGGTGCGGTGGATGTCCTGGCTTACTCGAGTCAGACGCTGACAGCCATGCCCGATGCCCAATACGAATTCGCCGGATGGGAGGGCGACGTCGTCTCGACCGCCAATCCCGTGACGTTCCAGGTGAACTCGAATTTGACCGTGCGCCCGACATTCCGCGCAATCGTCTACGCCGACGACTTCGAGACGGGCACCCTGTCGAAGCTCGGATGGGTGGCCGGCGGGGCCAAACCCTGGACTGTGACGACTGCAAACGTCGACGCGGGCAAGTACGCCGCGCGTTCCGGAGCCATTCAAGACGGGCAAATCTCGACGTTGAGCCTCACCGACCGATTCTTCGCCGGCTCTGTTTCGTTCGATCTGCGCATCAGTTCGGAGGCGAACTGGGACTGTGCCGAGTTCCTGATCGATGGCGTCCAGCAGATGAAATGGTCCGGAGATGTCGAGTGGACCCGGTACAGTTTCCCGATCACCACGGGAACTCACATCCTCGAATGGCGCTACGTCAAAGACAACGCCGTGTCCTCCGGGCTCGACGCGGTGTTTGTGGACAACTTCAATGCCGTCATTGTGCCGCCCGTGAATGCATCCACTCCGGCAAAACTCGCCATCCGGCTGATGCCGCAGGGAGAGTACCAGTTGCAGTTGACGGGCCAGGCTAATCAGGTCTACACGCTGCAAAGAGCGTTCGAGCTTCTGCCGGGCCGAGGGCCTGCCTGGCAGCCCTTCGCGACGAACGTGGCGGTGAACGGTCAAATCCAAATCATGCTCGATGCGCAGATCTTGGGCCAGTCGAACACCTACTTCCGGGCGTTCGCCCAGTAGTTGTTCCCAGCGCCGTGTCTCATCGGGCAGCAGGCTGTTCGAGTCCTACCGCGGCGGCCCGTGCATCCGTGTCGGGCTGGCTTCCGGACTCCCCGACTTCCAGCCAGTCGCCCGAGTCTGAGCGGTTGGCCGATCGACTCGTCCGAAGCGCACCAGTGATCCCAGCCTCGGACTTTACCTTACTGAGGGGTCCGCAGCATACGCGACAAAGACCCCTCACCCCGTCCCTATCCCATCCGATGGGAGAGGGTGTCCCGCGATGCGGGACGGGTGAGGGTGACGGTGTCTCACGTCCCACGGATTTCTCTGTAGAGTTCGAGGCGCATCCCACGTCATTGACGGCATGAAGGTTCTCGGATTGACCGGCGGAATCGGCATGGGCAAATCGACGGTGGCCCGAATGCTCCTCGATCAGGGCTGCGTGGTGATCGACACGGATTTGCTGGCGCGCCAGCTCGTCGAGCCGGGCTCGCCGGCACTGGCCGATATCATCGAGGTTTTCGGACCCGACCTGCTTGACGGCGCTGGCCGATTGCGCCGCGCCGAAATGGCGCGACTGGTCTTTTCCGATGTGGCGGCACGGCGCCGATTGGAGGGCATTCTCCATCCCCGCATCCGCCAGCTCTGGCAGCAACAGGTCGCCGATTCGAGGATGGCCGGCCGCGAGGCTGCCGTGGTCGTCATCCCGCTCCTGTTCGAGACAGGGGCAGAGGGCGAGTTCGATGCGGTGGTTTGTGTCGCCTGCACCCTGGCCTCCCAGCGCCAGCGATGCCTCGCCCGCGGTTGGACACCCGAGCAACTCGATGCGCGTCTCGACGCCCAGTGGCCGATCGCCCAGAAGATCGCCCGCTCGAACTACGTGGTCTGGTCCGAAGGATGTCTGGACACCACGCTCGAGCAGGTGCGCCGCATCCTGAGACAATTGAATTTACACTCTCTGTCGGCATCCGTTAGGATTGAAACGGAAAAACTGGTCTCATGAAAAAAACGATCTGGATTCTTGGCGGTTGCGCCTTGGTTCTCGCCCTGATTTCTTGGCCTCGGACCAGCTCGAGGTCCAGCCTCGCCGCCCGAGGACCGGAGATAGCCCGTCCCGCTGTCCAGTCGACTGCAACGGCCTCAACCGGCCTGCTGGCGGTGCAAGCGGTCGAGCGTGGAATGTTGAGCCCCGCGCCGGGCGCGCCGGGTGCACCGCGCGTCGAAGCCGCTCCGGTTCCGCCGGACGCCCAGCCCGAGACCGCCTTCGCGTCGTTCGATGCCTGGGCGAAAGCCTTTCTGACGCATCCATCCACGGCAACAAGCCAGATCGAGGAAG
>DAOOQY010000118.1:0-9047 GCA_035389025.1 Verrucomicrobiota bacterium | reverse complement strand
CGCGGGGCGCGTGTCCACCAACGCGCGCGGCCGTTTGCCCAGGAGCGTCTGGAGTGTCACGGAGTCCTTCGTGTCGTTGAAGTCGCCCACCACCACCAGATTCGCCTTCGGGCGCGCATCGAGCAGCGCATCGGCGTGCTTGCGCAGCAGGATGGCCTCCTGGGCGCGCAATTCCGCCTGGTCCGCATTCGGTGTCGTGCGACGCGATTTCAGGTGGGCGTTGAGGAGTGTGAAGCTGTAGCGCGGGGTGACCTGGATATCGACTTCGAGAAACCCCCGGCTGACCCGGTGGCGTCGGCCCAGCAGCAAGAAGCTCTCCCGCGGGTGCGGACGGCGGGCCGTGATCGGGAAGCGGCTCAGCAGCCCGACGGCGATGTTGGTATCCGATCCCCGGACATGCTCCCAATGAGGGAAATCGAGGCCCTCGGCCTTGAGTGAAGCGCGCAACTCGAGCAGGGTGTTGGTCGTGCCGATTTCCTGCACGGCCAGCACGTCGGGTTTCAGGGCGCGGATGCTCTCGCGGATTTTAGCCCTGGCTTCGGCCGGCTTGGCCACGCGACCGCCGCCGTCCACGTCCACGTAGTTTTCGAGGTTGTAGGTGGCGACCGTGAAGGTGGACGCCGTTTCGGCGGCGATGAGCCCGCCCGCCAGGCAGGCCAGGGCGACGCCACCGATGCAACGCAGCAGCCAGTTCATGCGGCCCCATCCTCGCCGGATTGCGTCCCGGCGTCAAAAACGGAATACGCCTTGCCCGGATCGATCACAGGCTGCGCGCTGAACCTGATCCGGGCTAGAATGCCTTTGGCAGGAGGCGCGCCATCTGCTACGTTCCGGCGCATTGATGAAAAGGCGCGCTCGGACCACCATCGGAACAACGGCGGAAAGCGATTCTCCGCCCGCTCCACTGCTGGACAAGCAGAGCGAGCGGGACCATCGCGAGTTGCGGATCGACAAGGTGGGTGTGCGGGGGTTGCGTTTTCCGATCCAGGTGCGCGACAAGGCGCACACCGTGCAGAACACCGTCGGGACGATCGGGATGTACGTGGACTTGCCCAAGGAGTTCAAGGGGACTCACATGAGCCGGTTCATCGAGGTCCTCAACGCGCACGGCAGCATGGTGCATGTCGAGAACATCCCCGACATCCTGCGCGCCATGCAGCGCAAGCTGCACGCCGCGAGCGCTCACATCGAGTTGGAGTTTCCCTATTTCCTCGAGAAGCGGGCCCCCGTCTCGAGGATGACGGGCCTGATGGATTACACGGCGCGTTTTGACGCGGCGGCGATCGGCGAGACAATCGATTTTGTCCTCACCGTGATCACCGGGGTCACGACGCTCTGTCCCTGCTCGAAGGCGATCAGCCGCCACGGCGCCCACAACCAGCGGGGCCGCGTGACGGTGCAGCTCCGTTCCGAGGGCATCGTGTGGATCGAGGACGTGATTGCGATGGTCGAGAGTTCGGCCAGCAGCGAGCTGTTCTCGCTGCTCAAGCGCCAGGACGAGAAATCGGTCACCGAGCGGGCGTACGAGAACCCGGTGTTTGTCGAGGACCTGGTGCGCAACGTCGCGCTGCGGTTGAACGCGCATCCGAAAGTGACTTGGTACAAGGTCGAGGCGGAGAATTTCGAAAGCATTCACAGCCACAACGCCTACGCCTGCATCGAGCGGAACTGACCAAACAACGGCTGGTTCGGATCGGTGCGAGTGGCGGGGTTGTCGGCCAGCCTTGGGTTCTCCTGTGTGTCAACGACTCGGGCCGGTCTCATCGAGGTTTTGACGGCGTTGGGAACGCGCCACGGTGATTGATGGGAACGACTGGCGCGACGCCTCCGGCGGCATTGGCTGCCGGTCCGCTGAACCGGTTCACTTGCTCAACCGGCTTGGCATCGAGGCGCTCCGCAGTTTGTGCTGTCCATTCCGTTCCGCCGCTCTCATTCTCATTCGAAAACGTGGAAAGTGAAAGGCGTTGCTCCATGCCAGAAAAACCGACACCTGCCAGGAAGGTCTCCGACAAAAGCACCAAACAGGAACTGCTTGAAGCGTACCAGGCGTTGACCAGGCAATTCGAGGAGAAGCGCGCGGCCGAACTGAATCCGGAACGCCGTCTTCTCGAGAAGAAGGCCGAGGAGGCCCTCAAGGCCGCATCGGCTGTGGCACCCGAGGGCATCGACCGGGAGATCGGCAGCCTCAAGGCCGAGATCGGCAGCATGCTGGCGGAGGTGTCCGAGAAGCTGGCAACCGAGGCTGCACGGTTCAAGAGTCTCCAGCAGGCTGTCGAGACCAAGCAGCGCGAGTTGCAGGAGTTGTACGGTATCGAGAAGGGCGCCAGCACGCTGGCGGCGCTGATCGAAGCCCAGAACTTGAAACGCGCCGAGTTCGAGGCGGACATGGCACAACAGCGCGAATCGCTGAGTCGAGAAATCACCGGCAACCGCGAAGAGTGGGAGAAGGAGCGGAAGACCCATGAGGCCGAGTTGCGCGAGCGGGACGCCGCCGAGAAGAAAGCGCGGGATCGCGAGAGGGAGCAGTTCGACTACGCTTTCAAACGCGATCAGCAGGCCCTGCGGGACAAACTGGCGGATGAGAAAGCGGCTCTCGAGAAGGACCTCAAGCTGAAGAAGGAGACTGCCGAGAAAGACCTGTCCGAGCGCGAGCGTGCGCTGGTCGGGAAGGAGACCGAACTCGAGACCCTGCGGGCGAAGGCCGCCGCGTTTCCGTCCGAACTGACCGCGGCGGTGGACAAAGCGGTGAAGGAAGCGACGGACCGGCTCAGGCTTGAAGCGAAAAACCGCGAGGACCTGCTGCAAAAGCAATTTGAAGGCGAGCGCAACGTGCTCGCTACGCGCATCGAGGCGCTCGAGAAGGCGGTGAAGGACCTCGTCGAACAGAACAGCCGCCTGAACAAACAACTGGACGCGGCGTATTTGAAAGTTCAGGACATCGCCGAAAAGACGATCGAGAGCGCGGGGCACGCCAAGATGTCGGCCGACCTGCAGAAGTTGCTGGTCGATCAAGGACGCAAGACGTCGTCCGAGAAGTAGGCGATCAGCCCTGTATTCAGGCTGGCCAAGATGCGGGCAATCTCACACTTTGAAGGCGTTATGACTGATCGTTTGCCTTTTGCCGGAACGTACACGGCTCTGGTTACCCCCTTCCGAAGCGGGAAGGTCGACGCGGACGCTCTCGAGTGGATCATTCGCGCCCAGGCGCGCGGTGGGGTGGACGGGATCGTTCCGGTTGGAACGACGGGCGAATCGCCCACGGTCGATTTCGACGAGCACATCCAAATCGTCAAGATGTCCGTTGCCCTCTCGCGCGGGAAGCTCAAGGTGCTCGCCGGCACGGGTGGCAACTCGACCAAGGAGGCCATTTACCTTACGCGCGCGGCCGAGGAGGCTGGCGCGGACGGTTCCCTGCAGGTGGCCCCCTACTACAATCGCCCGACCCAAGAGGGCCTTTTCGAGCACTTCCGCGCGATTGCCAGCGCAACGAAGCTCCCCATCATCCTCTACAGCATCCCGGGCCGATGCGGTGTCGAAATCGCGGTCGACACGGTGCGTCGGTTGGCCGATCGCTGCCCCAACATCGTCGGCATCAAGGAAGCCGGGGGCAACGTCGACCGCGTCAGCCAGTTGCGCGCGGCATTAAAGCCGTCGTTCACGGTTCTGAGCGGCGACGACGCCCTCACGCTGCCGTTTCTGGCCGCGGGAGCCGACGGCGTCGTGAGTGTGGCGTCGAACATCATCCCGCGTCCGGTGTCCAATCTCGTCCGGGCCTTCAGGACGGGGAAGCCGGGGCAGGCGCTGAAGCTGCATGCCAAGTACTATGGGCTGTTCAAGGACCTGTTCATGGAGACCAATCCGGCGCCCGTGAAGGCGGCGATGGCGATGCTGGGATGGATCGAGGAGGATGTGCGCCTGCCGTTGGTCACGCTTGCCCCGGCCAGCCGGGCGAAGCTCAAGGCGACTCTGGTCGCGTGCGGAGTGCTGAAGAAGAGTTGATCGGATATGACTCGCATCGTCATTGTCGGATGCAAGGGCCGCATGGGGCAGATGCTGCTTGCCTGTGCGGCGCGGAATCCAGCGGTCCAGGTCGTCGGCCAGGTCGATCAGGGGGACGACCTGCGGGCCGCTCTCGGGAATGCGGACGCCGTGATCGATTTCAGTTTGGCCAGCGCGACGCCGGGCGTGGTTGCGGCGTGCGTCGCATGTGGCAGGGCCCTGGTCATCGGCACGACCGGACACAGCCTGGACGAACGGGCGTCGATCGAAGGGGCGAAGCAGCGGATTCCGATAGTCTGGGCCTCGAATTTCTCGACGGGCGTCAACACCTTGTTCTGGCTGACACGCAAGGCGGCCGAAATCCTCGGTCCGGACTTCGACCTCGAGATCGTGGAAATGCATCACCGCCTCAAACGCGATGCCCCCAGCGGCACAGCCGCCACCCTGGCGGGCATTCTGGCCGATGTCCGGGGCCTCGAGCATTCTCAGGCCCTGCGACACGGTCGACAGGGGCTCACCGGCGAGCGCACGACCGGCGAAATCGGCATCCACGCCCTCCGCGGGGGCGACGTTATTGGCGAGCACACGGTGATCTTCGCGGCCAACGGCGAGAGGGTCGAGTTGACGCACAAGGCCTCGAGCCGGGAGACCTTTGCCAACGGGGCGATTCGTGCAGCCGGTTGGGTTTTGCAGCAGCCCCCAGGCATCTACACGATGCAGGACGTCCTGGGTTTGTGCTGAACACACTTCGCGCGAAGGCGGGACTTGACCGGATGCGGAACGTGACTTGAGCCGAATGACCGTCGAGATTCGGGAATGCACGAATCCTTGACCCCCTTTAACGCATCACAAGAACTTGGGCTGTCTGCAACACATTTCACCAGTCGAAGATTCTCGCGTCCGCCGGATTGCCGCTTTTGTCGCCCTTGGATCGAATCAGGGCGATTCGCCTCGGATTCTGCGGGCAGCAATGCAGCGTCTCGCTGCCCTCTCCGTCGATCCCCCGCGATGCTCGTCGCTGTGGCGGTCGTCCCCCGTGGATTGTCCGCCCGGATCGCCCTCGTTCATCAACGCCGTGGCGATGCTCGTTCCCCGGCTCGAGGAGACGCCGGAGACTCTTCTCGACGCTCTCCAGGCAATCGAACGTGAGTTCGGACGCCAGCCCAAGGCGGTCCTCAACGAGCCGAGACCGCTGGATTTGGATTTGATTGCCTTTGGCGAGGAGACGCGGGCAACACCCCGGTTAGTCCTGCCTCATCCGCGCGCATGCCAGCGTCGGTTCGTTCTCGAGCCGTTGGCCGAGGTGGCGCCCGACCTGGTGCTGCCCGGTCAGAAGCTGGCGGTTCGGGACCTCCTCGCCAGCCTCTGCAGCGCCGAAGTGGTCCGCAGGTTCGAGTGAGGGGGCTGGAGCGCCGGCTTGCAGCCGGCTTGAACGCGCGCGTGGACCGAAGGTCGGCGCTCCGGTTTCTGATCCACGGACACCTTAAGTCGTTTCCATCGCGATCGCTCTGCCGCTGCTGCTGTTCTCAAGTCGGGCGTCCGAGTGGCAGCAGAACTGGGTGGAATTGGTCAATGGCGTGCCAAAGACCATCAAGCGGTCGGAGGCGAACGTCGGCGGTTACATTGATGTCCCGATCGGCCGGGGACTCTTGTCGGTGACCGTGCAGGACGGCGAGCGGAGAGGACTTGGAGTACCAGTGGTACAAGGGGGGGCGGCTCTGAGTGGCGCTCGCAGCTCCACTTATGCCTGACATTTTGGCGCTAAATCGGGGCGCGCAGAGGTCATAGGTAGCCCAGATTCTCGGCCTTCAATTGAACGGCCACTTGTTCGGGACTGATCTGCAAGGCGTCATTGAGAAACCCATCCATAGTCTGATCAATCGCGGCCAGCACGTTCTTGACCAACCGCCCCGACGCGATCGCGGTGCGCGCCCAACTGATGCGCGAAGGAGTGTACTCCCTGGTGTGAGCCTCCGGTTCTACCGGTTGCGACGGCCGTGAGGTTGAGTAACAGCCAAGGCCTGTTTTGCTCGCAACGCAGCAGAGGATTCCCCATGAGCCTTTCCGTGAACCACGTGGCTACGCTCGTCAGAACGTGCGTGAACACCGTCCTGGGTTCAAGGCTGCGGGGGTTCGTCGGGCCGATGAACGGCGCCATCGGCGGTCAGCGTCATGTTGTGGAACGGGCATCGGGTGATGACCTCGGCGGGCGTGGCCGCCGAGGCGCCACCGAGTGTGAAGATGTAGCTTGTCTGGCTGAAATCCTTCGAGTCGATCTTCCGGTTCCGGTAACCGGCATCGGCGGGGCAGATCAGGAATCTGGAGAAGCCCATATGCGGCCCGAACTGATCGGCGGTTCGGGGGAAGACGCCCTCGTTGAGCGTGGCATAGATTTGGACGGCCATGCCGATCTGTCGCAGGTTGTTGGCGCACTGAAAGTACTCCATCTGCGACTTGGCGTTTCCCAAAGCCGGCTGCAGGGCAATGACGAGCAGGATCGTCTGCAGCAGGTTCAAGTACCCCAAGGCGAGGCCGGCCATCCCCAATCGCGCGCCGCGGTAACCAGTAGGGTCCATCCTGACCTTTCGCCGCGCCACATGGCCGGTGATGATCGCCGGGATGCCGGTCAGGATGCCGATGCAGAAGAGGACCGAGACAATCCCCAGGACGAGGCTGACGACTGCCAGGGCGACGCGCGGTTTGGGATTCGGCTTCAAGGGTTCAGGGTCAGCCACGCGACCACCGGGAAGTGGTCGCTCGGGTATTGTCCGTCTTGGGAGAACGTGACGATTTCACTGGCCCGGACGCGCTCGACACCGCGGCCCAGAATCCAGTCGATACGGACGTCTCCCTGGCGAGGGTCGGCGAAGGAGTTGAAAGTGTTGATGCCGTCATTGCGGCGTTCGGCGGCGAGCAGCCATGTGTCTTCCAGACCCGCTTCTTTGACGAGGATGTCGTAGGCCTTGTTCACGCCCGCCTGCGCGTTGAAATCGCCGACCAGCAGGATGGGCAATTTGGTCTTGAGATCGTCGATGCGCTGCCGAATCAAGCCCGCGCCTTTCTCGCGCGCCGGCTGGAGGGCATGGTCGAGGTGCGTGTTCCAGAAGTAGAACTCGCGTCCCGACGCCAGGTCGCGAAATCGGACCCAAGTCACCATGCGGCGGTTGGTGTTGCCCCATGTGCTCGAACCGATCACATCCGGGGTGTCGGAGAGCCAGAAATGATCGAACTCGATCGGTTCCAATCGCTCTTTGCGGTAGAACACGGCCATGAACTCGCCGCGGCTGCCGCCGTCGCGTCCGGTGCCGATCCAGGCGTAGGCCGGCAGATCGGCCGCGAGGTCCTTGAGTTGGTGGTAGACGCCTTCCTGCGTGCCGATGACATCGGGGGCGGACTGTTCGATGCACGCTTTCATGACCGGACGGCGCTGGGGCCAGGCGTTGGGGGGCGTGGCGCTGGCATAGCGCAGGTTGAACGTCATGACGCAGAGTTCCTGGGCGCGGGCAGCCGGTTCCCCGGCGGCAGCCGGGTTGGCGAGGAGGCTGGCGAGCGCGAGGCCGAGCCAATGGATGGGGTGAAGTCTCATGGACACAGCATGGGGTGACTTGGCCGGTTTCTGCACGCCTTTTCTGCGGGCTGCGGTTCCCGAGTGTCGCCGTTCCCGAGTTGCGCACTGAGCGCCGGCCCGATAGAGTCGCGGCTCGTATTATGACGTTGACTGAGAAGATTCTGGCGCGGGCGGCCGGCAAGGCGAAGGTTCAGGCGGGCGAGAACGTCTGGGTGAAGGCCGACATTCTGATGACGCACGACGTGTGCGGGCCCGGAACGATCGGCGTGTTCAAGCGCGAGTTTGGGGCTGATGCGAAGGTCTGGAATCGACACGGCGTTGTGATCATTCCCGACCATTACATCTTCACGGCGGACTCGAAATCGAACCGCAACGTCGACATCCTCCGCGAGTTCGTGAAGGAGCAGGGGATCACCTACTTTTACGACGTCATCGACGATCCCCAAGGCGCCTGGAAGTTCGATCCGAGCCGGGGCGTTCTCAAGCGGCAGTACGGACGCCGCTACGCGGGGGTGTGCCACACTGCACTGGCCGAGAAAGGCCACACGCGTCCGGGCGAAGTTCTGTTTGGCACCGACTCGCACACGTGCATGGCCGGCGCGTTCAACCAGTTCGCCACGGGGATCGGGAACACCGACGCGGGGTTCATTCTGGGCACGGGCCGGTTGTTGCTCAAGGTGCCCGAGACCATGCGTTTCAGGCTCGAAGGGCAACTCGATGCGGGCGTGATGGCCAAGGACATCATCCTGCATATGATCGGCCAGATCGGTTCGGACGGCGCCACCTACCGGGCGCTGCAGTTCGACGGGCCGGGAGTGGCGACGCTGGCCATGGACGATCGCATGACGATCGCCAATATGGCCATCGAAGCCGGCGGCAAGAACGGCATCTTCCCCTTTGACAGTCGGACGGCGGAGTTTGTCGAGGCTCGGACGCGTCTCAACGGGACCAAGACCTGGTTTGAGCCGGTCGATGCGGATGCGGATCAGAAGTTTGTCTTCGAGACCACGCTCGATTTGTCCAAGCTCGAGCCGACCGTGGCGTGTCCGCCGGATCCGGGCCAGCGCAAGGCGGCCAAGGAACTGGGCCACATCCGGCTCGATCGCGCCTACATCGGTTCCTGCACGGGCGGAAAGACGAGCGATTTCGTCGCGTTCGCCCGCGTGGTTCGCGGCCGCCGGGTGAGCATCGACACCTTTGGCGTGCCGGCGACTCCGGGCGTGGTGCGCGACCTGCAGGAGACCTACTGGGGCGGGCGGAGCATCTGGGACCTGTTGCTCGATGCCGGGGTGCAGATGACCGAGAACGCCGGATGCGCCGCCTGCCTGGGCGGGCCGGTCGATACCTTCGGGCGCATGAACGCACCGCTCAAATGCATCAGCGCCACAAATCGCAATTTTCCAGGGCGCATGGGCCACAAGGAGAGCCAGGTCTTCCTGGCGTCGCCGGCCACCGTGGCCGCCAGCGCGATCGAAGGACG
>DAOOQY010000117.1:0-9052 GCA_035389025.1 Verrucomicrobiota bacterium | reverse complement strand
CCACCGCTTCATAACGGCTCGAATCCGTCCAAGCCAGATGGCGCGCGCACTCGGTCTCCGACAACCAGGGCTGCCGCGGATCGGTGTCGCCCGTGCGGCTGTCCGGGAGCACCCGCGCCACTTGCTCGGCGAGGATTCGCGCCAGTGCGTAATTGCCGTGAAAGTTGAGGTGGACATGCTCGTAGAGAAGCTCCTCCCCCAACAGGCCCTCGGGGCTCTGCCGGGACAGCAACTCCTCGGCGTCCACCAGGAAGACACCGTCTCGCTCCCGATCCGTCGCCGTGTTGCGGATGAGATCGTTGATCCGGCTATCGACGCGGAAGCGCAGGGCGTCGGCGTCGCGCGCCAGGGCGAATCGTTGTCGTGCCTCGGCCTGCCTGCCCAGGGCCAGGCAGCATCGGGCCCAGCGGAACTGGAGTTCGGCGAAATGATCGTCGATGCGCCCGGCGGCATCGAAGGCGTCGACGGCTTCGGCGTGTTTGCCCTTGGCCTCGGCATCCACGCCGCGCTGGTAGAGGCACCCCCATTCTTCGATTTGGTTCGCGGTCAGACCCGGGCGGTGCATCGAGGAGAAGGGCGGGCAGTCCCTGAGATTGCTGGCGACGGTGCTGACAACCAGCTTCACGCCCCGGGCGCGCCCGATTTCGACGATGTCGGCAAGATTGCGCTCGAAATGGGCATAGACTCGAGCCATGCGGGGGTCGTCCTGACGCAACTGGTGCTCGATAAACATCTCCATCCCCTGCCACTCCGATCGATCCGGCGAATGCTCCCGCCAGAGGCGCGGCAGGTTTGCCAAGAGCTGCCCCGTCCGCGTCGCGTTGAGAGCGAGGCTGGCGCGGATCAGTGCGAGGTGCGGGATTTGAGGTCCGAAGACAGTTCCGCCGCCGAACGGTCCGACGACCTCGTTGTTGCCCATGTAGATGATCCAGAGATCGCCGTCGGCCTGGGCGCAGTCCCGGGCGATGGGCAGGAGCACGTGCGAGTTGATGGCCGTCATGGCGGCATTGATCACCTCGAACCGCCTCTCGGGCCATCGAGCGCGCAGCAGGACCTCGATCATTCTGGGCAGGCCGAACTCCGGCTGCGGATCGCCGAATGCAGCGGACTCGCCCAAGACGAAGATGCGGACGGTCTTGGGCGGCTTGACCGCGGGAAGGCTTGTGGGGCGCGGGGCGCGGGCGATCTCGGGACCGAAGAACCTCCATCCGAACTTGTCGTTGTCGAGGAGCACGGCTCGTCCTTCGGCGATGCCACGGCGAAAAAAACCGGTCGGATACCCGTACCCGGCCAACCGCAGGCTTCCTTCGATGAAGGCAAGCGCCAGCAGCGGCACGAGAACCACGGTGACAAGCCGGAACAGCCGCCGACGCGAGCGCGGCAGCGCGGGCTCGGAACTCGATTGGGCGCGGTCTGCTGTGCGTGTGCTCGATGAGGGCGCCGTTGGCTGGCGCCTTGACCGGTGTCGATGGGCTTTCAACGACTGACTCTGAGGGAGGCTTCGCCTCAGACCTGCGAGGCTTGTGAACGACTCGTGGCCGCCGGGTGGCAACCACGATCACCGGCAACCGACGGTCGACGCCTCGCAAGTCACCAGCGAGCGGTGCTTGTCGAACGCGGCGCGGAGGCTCCGCGACAGTTCGTCCTGGAGGGCCTGCAGTTCGCGGTAACGCGCCACGCGGGCCGCGTTCGGCTGGGCGGTCCCTTTGCGATCGAGGGCGACGAAGGCATCGGTGATCTCGGCGATCGAGACCTTCTCGCCCTGTTGCAGGCGCCAGCACCAGAACGCCTGGAGAGCCGCGCCGTAAGCCGCGCCTTCGCCGACCTTGAGCGTCACCACTTCCGCATCGAAGACGTCGGCCATGACCTGGCGCCAGAGTTTCGAGTTGGCCCCGCCGCCCGTGGCGCGAATCTGGGCCGGCTTGACTCCGAGTTCCGCGAGCCGGCGCAGACCGTAATTCATCCCGAGGGTGACGCCCTCGATCGCCGCGCGGGCGAAGTGGGGGGCGCTGAACGTGCGGGGGGCGACGCCGAAGAAGACGCCCGTGCCGGAGGGGACGTTGGGTGTGCGTTCGCCTTCGAGGTAAGGCAGGAGCAGCAGGCCGTCCGAACCGGCGGGGGCGGCCGCTGCTGCCTTCTCGAATGCCTCGTGGGACATGCCGAAATCGTTTCGGACCATCTCCGTTGCGACGGTGACGTTCATGGTGCACAGGAGCGGCAGCCAGCGATTGGTCGAGTCGCAAAATGCGGCGATCTCGCCCCGTGGATCGACCACGGGGTTCTGGGCGCAGGCATAGATGGTGCCGCTCGTGCCGAAGCTGGCGGTGATCACGCCGGGCCGGGTATTGCCGGTGCCGATGGCGCCCATCATGTTGTCGCCACCGCCGGCGCTGACGAGCACGCCTGGGTTGAGGCCCAGGGCCTTCGCCGTTGAAGCCTGAAGCGCGCCGGCCGGTTCATCGCTCCGATGCAGAGGGGGCAGCTTGGACGCCAGGTCCGGGTCGATCGCTTCGAGCGCTTTCGCGCACCATCGACGCGTCCGGACATCGAGCAGGGCGGTCCCGCTGGCGTCGCCGTATTCCATGACCGCCCGGCCGGTCAGCCAGAAGTTGAGGTAGTCATGCGGCAGAAGGACGGTCGACAAGCGCGCGAAATTGCGCGGCTCGCGCCGTTTGAGCCAGAGAATCTTCGAGGCTGTGAAGCCGGGCAGGACGGCGTTGCCCAGCGCGCCGATCGTGGCCTCGAGGCCGCCCAACGCAGACGTGATCGCGTCGCACTCCTCGGCGGTGGACGTGTCACACCAGAGCTTGGCGGGGCGAATGACCTGTCCTTGGGCATCGAGCGGGACGAAGCCGTGCTGCTGGCCGCTCACGCCGATGGCTTGGACCTCGCCCGGCTTGGCCCGCGCGGCCTTCATGGCGGCCTTGATCGCCTTGGTTGTCGCGACGCGCCAGGTTTCCGGGCGCTGTTCCTTGGCGCCTGGGGGAAGGCCCGGCAGCAGGCCGTGCGGGGCGGAACCCGTGCCAACAACGCGCTTCTTGGCGGCGTCGAGGAGGAGCGCCTTCGTCGATTGTGTCCCGCTGTCGATACCGAGGATGAGAGTGCGCATGGTGTGTGGGGGTTCTGTTTGTCAAGGCTCAGCCCGGACATCGGACTGCGCGGACTGCGCAGACTGCGCGGAACGGTGGGACTCTTCGACATTCGCGACCGCGCCGGCCACATCGTCCGGCGCGACGGCGCGTTCGGTCCGGGTGGCGAGGTCCTTGACCTTGGCGATCAGGTCCCCGGTTGGGGTGCGTTCGAGCCGGACGGTCGTGCGGGCGCCCAGTTCGAGAGCGCGCTTGAACTGCTTGTCCGATCGCGCGGGCACCAATGAGTAGTCCACGCTCGAGTTGGCGTCGCGCAGCCGTTGGATGAGCGCGAGGGAATCCGCACGCAGCGTCTCGTTCTCGATGAGCACAAACGCGGCCAGGCGCGGTCTCGCATCGGGCGTCAGACCGCGCGCCTTGAGGAGTTCGGCCAGGACCACGTCGCCCATCCCGAAGCCGAGCGCCGGCAGGTCGACGCGCCCGCCGGACATGACCTTGATCAGGTTGTCGTAGCGTCCGCCTCCGGCGATGGCCCGGAATTCCCCTTTCAAATCGAACGCCTCGAAGACCGGGCCGGTGTAGTAATCGAGTCCGCGGATGACTCCGTAATCGACTTTGACAAACGCGCCCAAGCCGCGCGCGGCGAGGTTGTCGAGGATCGACCGCAACTCGTCGGTCGGCTGGCCGGCGGTGATGAAGGCCTGGACATCGTCGACTGCAAAGCCCAGCGCGCCGAGCTTGGCGGCGCTGACCTCGGGCGGTTCCCGTTCGAGCTTGTCGATGACCTGGTAGAATTCGCAGGCCTTCGAACTCTCGCTGCAGTGACGGCTGAAGAAGTCCTGCCACGCATTGCGGCTGCTGAGCCGCACGACGAAGTCGGACGCCGTCAGCCCCAACGCGCGCAACGAATCGATCAACAGGGCGATCAACTCCGCGTCGGCGGCCGGCTCCGCCTCGCCCACAACGTCGGCGTTGAACTGGAAATGCTCGCGCAGGCGCCCTCTCTGCTGGCGCTCGTAGCGGAAGAGTTGCGGGATGGCGTACCACTTGATGGGCTTCTTGTACTGACGCTCCTGTGCCGACGCCATGCGGGCGAGGGTCGGCGTCATCTCCGGACGCATGGCCACCTCGCGTCCGCCTTTGTCGGTGAAGTTGTAGAGTTGGGAGACAATCTCCGCGCCGCTCTTGGTGGTGTAGAGTTCGAGCGGTTCGAGCGGAGGACCGTCGTACTCGCGGAATCCGTAGCGACGCGCTGCATCGGCCCACCGCTCGAAGATGAAACGGCGCAGATCAGCGCTCCAGACATCCGTCGTCGGCAGCGGCTCGGGATAGAAATCGCGAAAACCGGGGATTCGGTCCATCGGTGGGTGAGGTGACGCGGCCTCCGGGCGAGGCGTTCGAACACGATGCGAGCCTGGCAAGCGTCAGGATTCGGGCGCCGCGCCCGGTGTGAGTTTCAGGACCTCGTCCCGCATTTCTTTTCCGGCCTTGAACTTGACCACGGCGCGGGGGGGAATGCGGACGTCCTTGGCCGGCGCGTTGGGGTTGCGTCCGACTCGGGCGCGGCGGACTTTGACTTCGAAGACGCCGAAGTTGCGCAATTCGACCGTCTCGTTTTGCGCGAGGGCTCTCGAGATGAGGTCGAGCGTCCGTTGGATCACATCGAGGACTTGTTGTTGAACCAGTCCTGTTTCCTCACTGATTTTCACGACCAAGTCGCGTTTAGTCATAGAAGTCGTTTGCGTTCAGGTTGTTTGGCAGCGCTGTTGTCCAGGCGGATTGGGTATAGTCCCGGCGTCCCTTGCGGTCAAGCCCTACTATAAGCAGGCTTGCCCCGCCACCTCGACACGCGTAACATACCCCCGAACGCGGATTGGATGTTGACGGCTCCGCCCCCGTAGCTCAGTTGGATAGAGCATCTGCCTTCTAAGCAGAGGGTCGCGCGTTCGAGTCGCGCCGGGGGTACCACTCTTCAGTTGAGTTATGTTGACTCTCGAGCATCTGGCCGAACTGGTGGAAAGGCATCGGGCGGCAACCACGGCCCGAGTCCGGGAGTTCAAAGTGCGGGGGAAACCTCTGTTCTTCAACACGCGCCCGGCGCTCATGGGGGTCATCAATCTGTCGGCCGAATCCTGGTATCGCGAAAGCGTCTGCCTCGACTCCGCGCGCGCGATTCACCGCGGCCAGGTGCTGCACGCCCAGGGGGCCGACCTGGTGGATGTCGGGGCGGAATCGACCCTGTCACACGCCGCGCGTGTGGACGACGCGCTGCAGAACAGCCGGTTGCTGCCCGTGGTGCGGGCCCTGAACGCCGGCGGCATCCCCGTCTCGGTCGAGACGTACCAGCCCGACGTGGCGCGGGCCTGTCTGGACGCCGGCGCGTGCGTGCTGAACCTGACCGGGACCGCGCGGACGGACGAGGTGTTCCGGATGGTAGCGGCTCACGACGCGGCGGTGATCATCTGCTACGTGCAGGGTCCCAACGTGCGCGAGGTGGGGGACTTCGATTTCAGCCGGGATCCGGCGGATCAGATGTACGAGTTCTTCGCCCGGCAGACCGAGATTGCGACGCGCAATGGCGTCGAGAAGATTTTCATCGATCCCGGCCTCGGCTTTTATTACCGCAACCTCCAGGACAGCGCGCTGCGGGTGCAGCATCAGATGCGCGTCTTCCTCAACACCTTTCGGTTGCGGGCGCTGGGCTTCCCGACCTGCCACGCCCTGCCGCACGCCTTCGAGTACTTCGCCGAGGAAGTGCGCTCGGCCGAGGCGTTCTTCGCGGTCCTGGCGCTGCTCGGACGCACCGATCTGCTGCGGACGCACGAGGTGCCGCGGGTCAAGGCGGTGCTCGAGACCATGCGGGCGTACTGATTCACCGGCCTGTGTTCGAACTCGTCTCTCCCTTCGCCCCCGCCGGCGACCAGCCCCAGGCCATCGCGCACCTGGTGGCGGCCCTGCGCGCGGGCGTGCCGCACCAGACGCTCGTGGGCGTGACGGGCTCGGGCAAGACCTTCACCATCGCGAACGTCATCCGCGAGGTGAATCGCCCGACCCTGGTCATCTCCCACAACAAGACTCTCGCGGCGCAGCTTTACGCCGAATTCAAGAGCTTCTTTCCGCGAAACGCAGTCGAGTACTTTGTCAGCTATTTCGATTATTACCAGCCCGAGGCGTATATCCCGCGCACCGACACGTTCATCGAGAAGGACTCGAGCCGGAACGATGAAATCGAGCGGCTGCGGCTCTCGACGATGAGTTCGTTGTTCGCCCGGCGCGACGTGATCGTTGTGGCCAGCGTGTCGTGCATCTACGGGATCGGGAGCAAGGATGACTACGAGGCGATGGTGATCCCGATGCGCGTCGGACAGGAGATCACGCGCGACCAGCTCCTCGGGCGCCTGGTCGAAATCCTCTACACCCGCAACGACGTCGCTTTCGAGCGCGGCCAGTTCCGCGTCCGAGGCGACACCGTCGAGGTGTGTCCCGCCTACGCGGAGGACGCGCTGCGGATCGAGTTCTTCGGCGATCAGATCGAGCGGTTGACCCGATTCGATCCGCTGAGCGGGCGCAAGATCGAGGAACTCGACGCCGTCACCATCTACCCGGCGGGGCAGTTCGTCACCCCCATGCAAAGCATACGCCGGGCGATCCTGTCCATCCGCGAGGAACTGACCGACCGGATCGCATGGTTCGAGGCGCGCGGCAAGCTTCTCGAAGCCCAGCGGATCAAGATGCGCACGGAGTACGATCTCGAGATGATGGAGGAGATGGGATTCTGCTCGGGCATCGAGAATTACTCGCGCCACATCGCCGGGCGCCCCCCCGGATCGCGTCCGTGCACTCTGCTCGATTTCCTGCCGGAGGATTTCGTGATGGTGATTGACGAATCGCACGCCACGATTCCTCAGATCGGCGGGATGCACGCGGGGGACCAGTCCCGCAAGCGTGTGCTGGTCGAGCATGGCTTTCGCCTCCCGAGCGCCCTGGACAACCGTCCGCTGAGCTTCAGCGAATTCCAGTCGTTGCAGCGGCAGACGATTTATGTGAGCGCGACGCCCGGGACGCAGGAGTTGACATGGTCGCAGGGGCGCCTGGCCGAGCTGATTGTCCGGCCCACCGGTCTTCTCGATCCGAAGATCACACTCAAGCCGCTCAAAGGACAGATCGACGACCTGATCGAGGAAGCGCGCCAGCGGGTGGACCGCAAGGAACGTGTGCTCGTCACCACCCTGACCAAACGCACCGCGGAGCAGTTGACCGATTACCTGCGGGACATCGGGATTCAGGTGCGATACCTGCACAGCGAGATCGACGCGATCGAGCGGGTCGAGATTCTGCGGGCGCTGCGAAAGGGCGAGTTTGACGTGCTCGTGGGCATCAATCTCCTGCGCGAGGGGCTCGACTTGCCCGAAGTCTCGCTGGTGGCGATCCTGGATGCCGACAAGGAGGGCTACCTCCGCTCGACCACCAGCCTGATCCAAACCGCCGGCCGCGCCGCCCGCCATCTGAACGGCGAGGTGATTCTCTATGCGGATGTCCGGACGCAGAGCATCGGGAAGTTCCTCGAAGTGTCCGAGTACCGCCGCCGGAAGCAGGAGGCCTACAACCGGGAACACAACATCACGCCCCGCAGCGTCAGCCGGGCCGTCGAGGAAAGCCTCTCGTCACGCAGGGAAAAGGCCGACCAGGCCACGGTGCTGTTGCGCGAAGGCGGCGGCGATTTCGACGTGACGGAGACGGTTCGCGAACTCGAGACCGAGATGCTCGAAGCGGCAAACAACCTCGAGTTCGAGAAGGCCGCGCTCCTGCGGGACCAGATTCGCGAACTGAAGCGCCAATACGAAGCCGCTCCGGGCGAAGCGGTCTCGACGGCCCCAACGGCAGGCCGTGTGAGCTATCGCCGGTCCAAGAACCGTGGCAGCCGGCGTTGACCGGATCGGATCGCCGTTCACGGCCGCCCGGCGTGCTCGACAATGAAGTCCACGATCGGCGTCGGATCGGCGAGCCCGTGCGGATGGTGATCGACTCCGGGTTTCGGGATCAGCGTGATGCTGCCCCCCAGTTCGCGGTAGCGCTTCGCAACCACCCCGGTGTTCTCGTCCGCTGGAACGACGGTGTCGGCCTCGCCATAGACGTGCAACAGCGGAATCCGGGCCTCGGCAAGCGGACGGAGACTGTCCACGGGATTGCCTCGATAAGCCACCGCCTCCGTGTCCGACTCAAAGCCATATGCCTTGAGCAGTTTCTCCCACTCGGCTGCGCTGCCATTGCCGCGGCCCAACCCTTTGACTCTTCCGCCAGGCCAGCTCTTGAAATCGCACACGGCCGCATCCGCGTAAATGCAGGCC
The DNA here is from genome assembly GCA_035389025.1 of Verrucomicrobiota bacterium. Taxonomy (GTDB): domain Bacteria; phylum Verrucomicrobiota; class Verrucomicrobiia; order Limisphaerales; family J093; genus MWFF01. The sequence goes on along the minus strand of DAOOQY010000117.1, from coordinate 615 downwards.
ACCTTGTCCGGATTGGCTGCAGCCCAGTTGTAGCAGTAAAGGCCGCCTCGGCTCAGTCCGATCAGAGCGACCTTCCTGGCCAGCTTGTGCTCGGTTGTCAGGACCTCGTGAAAGGCGGTCCAGGCCCCCACCGCAGCCGGACTTCCGAACAGGTCGGGCACGCCCAAATACGCGAGATGGAAACCGCGCGCGACGAGCTCGATATCCGCGTTGGCGAAAGCGCCGAAGAACTCGCCGCGCCAGGCCCAGGGTCTGCCCGCGCGCGGCTCGCGCGGCACAACCACGATCGCCGGCTTGCCCGCGAACTCGAAATCGTAACGGTCGAATCCCTGCCACTCGGAGCGCCGGCCGGGAAATGGGGGCGCGAGAGCCAAGATTCTGACGTCCAAGCCCCTTGCGCGTTCCTGGGCCTCGGCGAGGGAAAGTCCGCGGGGCATTCCCGGACGTGCATGGCCGATGGCGGTGAGCATCGCGTCCTTGAGCAACGCCTGACGTTCCACGATCAACTTCAACAGTTCGGCCCCGCGCGGATGCGCTTCGAGCATGCCATCCATCGTTTCGAGCCTCGTAATCTCGGGGGGTGCGCCAAGGGCCAGGAGGATTTCACGCGCTGCG
>DAOOQY010000116.1:3939-9071 GCA_035389025.1 Verrucomicrobiota bacterium | reverse complement strand
GTCGTTCGGAGACACGGTTCGAGTCAGGGGCCGTCTGGTGATCCATAGCGCTCGGGTGATTGGGCCGCGGGCCGCACCCGGTGAGCGCCGCCAGCAGCAGGACGGCGAGCGCGTGCAATCCAGGTGGAATCCCGAGAGCCATGATCTCAAGGCCGGGCCATCGTCAGCAGCCAGCGCGAAACCTCCGAGCAAGCCTCCGCATCCGCCCCGCTGTACAAGGCTATGGCCCGCGCTTCACCGTCCGCGTCATATGCGGCCTTCACCAGGGCGGGCGGGCGATCACCCTCGCCGGCCAGCCAGAGCCTGCGCGGCTTGCCCAGCGCGATCATCCCGGGGAGATCCCCGTAAAGCGCGCCGCCCGGAAGGAAGTCGGGGCTGTGCAAATCGAGGACCTTGCCGAACCGCAAACCTCCCGTGTCGAGAGCGACCGCATCGAGTGCGCCCCGCGCCTGCGCGCAGGCGCCGGCAACCCAGGGTCCGGCTCCTTCGAGCCCGGCCAGAACGAGCCGTCTGGTGCCGCCCCACTGCCCTTTTGCGTAGGCGATGGCTGTGAGAACGTCATGGACGCGCTGCGCAAACAGACTGTGGTTGTATCCGAACGTGTAGGCGGCTGCCTCGCGCGGGTTTTTGACCCGCCGGGTCTGGGAGACGGGCTTGCCGTCGGCCAGGAACTCGCCTTGGAAGAGCAAATCCAGGCCGAGCACCGTCCACCCCTGTTCGATCAGAGGCCGGAGTTCGGATCGCAGCTCGCCCGCACTGGTGTAGAGGCCGGCTTTGCCGGAGCCGCTGACCCAAATGACAACTCCGGCTTTGTGTTGCCGCGGTTCGAGTCGGATCGCGGGCAACTCCTCGCCATGAGTGAGGTTGCGCAGTCGTCCGGTTGTCTGGTGACAGGCGTCGAGGTCGGCCTGGGCACTCGATTCCCAGACGACCTCGCCGACATCCTTCAAACCCCGCCCGATCACAACATCGGCGCCTCCACCGTAGATGCGCTCGAACTGGTCGCGCGACCCGGCGGCTTCGGCCAATTGCCTGGCGGCATCTTCGGTCAGCCAGCGCAGCAGCTTGCGCTCGAACTCCGGTCCGCCCTCGGGCTTGGGATGCTGGTCGTTCCAAACCGTGAGTTCGGGTGTCGAGAGTCTTCTGAAGTCGCGCTCGATGATCGGTTCCTTTTGGCCGAGGCCGAGGTGGCGGTTCATCCAGCCGTACATCGCCATTCGGCTGACGCTGTTGTAATTGTGGCCGAAGTGCAGAGCCTCCTTCAGCAGGACATTGTCGGGCGCCCCCAGCAGCGCGTAGTGGCGCTTGAGTTCCGGGAAGCCTTTGGTGCCCATCTCCTTGGTCCAGTCGTCCGCCGCGGTCATTCCCTGCGGCTTCGGGGCAAAGAGGGCGGCGAACTCGACGTTGCCGGTCCCGACCCGCAGGCCGCAGGCGTTCTCACAGGTGCAGCCCCCCTGCATGGCCGTCGAGACCATCACGGCGGGAAAAGCGACCGCGGGCCGTGGATCGATCGCGCACAGGATGAACGTCTGCGTTCCCCCTCCGCTCGCGCCGGTGACGGCAATCCGGCCCGCGTCCACGTCGGGCAAGCCGGTCAGGAAATCGAGGGCGCGGATCGAGTTCCAGGTTTGCAGGCCCATGACACTTTGGAAGTGCGCCTCGGCCTGGGGGCTGAACAGGCCCCAATTCTCGGTTGTGTTCACCTCGGGCCGCTGCTTTGCGAACCCGTGCGCCAGCGCCTGCGTGATCTGCACGCTGTCGGCGTACCCGATCATGTCGTAGTGGAAGACCACGCACCCCATCCGCGCCAGCCCGACACAGCGCGCCTGAAGCGGGCTGCGGCCCGCCTCCTCGAATCGCTCCGCTCCCGCCGCGATCTCACGCCGCACATCCTCGGCTCCGGTGTCGAAGAAACGTCCGTTCGCCCAATGCCCATGCGGGCAGAGCACGGCCGGGCGTTTGGCCTGGTCGGGGCCTTTGGGCCGATACAGGCTGCCGGTGACATAGAAGCCCGGGAGGCTTTCGAAGTAGACCCGTTCGACCGTATAATCGTCGCGCTCGATCCGCCCGTGGACGACCGCGTTGAGGGGCGTCCGGGTCGGCGCGGGCCACAGGCCGAGCGTCACGAGCAATTGGCGCCGAACCTTCTCGGCGCGCGCATCCCAGGCGTCGCGGCTCGACGGGGTCGCAAAGGGGAAGTAACCGTCCAAATCCTTGAGCGGTTCGAGCCGGACGTCGCGAGGAAGCTGCCCCGGCGGCAGGGCGCGGGGAGCGGCGGAATCCGCGGCGAAGGCGGCCGCCAGGCAGGCAGCGCAGCCGGCAAGCAACCGGGCGCAAGACGGGAACTTGGTAACCATGCGGGTGAGTGTAATGCGGAATCCGGCTCTCGCCAAGCCCGGAGAGATTTGGGGATTGGCGATGAGGGCGCTTTCTGTTGTTGTCTGCGCCGATGATTCTGCACAAGCTCATCGTGCATCACGCCAAACACGGATATGACCATGCGTTTTCGCTGATGCAGGTGGACGACGCGGTCCGGTGGCTCAGGGACCGCGGCGTTGCGATGGGCCCCGGCGCGACGGCGCTTGATCTGGGGTGCGGCTCCGGCACGTTCGGTCGGCGACTGCTCGAAATGGGATGCCAGGTCACCTTTGCCGACGAAAGCGATTGGCTGCCCGCGGAGGTTCTGCGAACGTGCTTTCGGAGAATCAATCTCGATACGGAGTCGCTTGATTCGCTGGGCCGCCACGATCTGGTGATTTGCTCGAATGTCCTCGAACATCTGCGCGAGCCCGAGCGGCTCATCCGGTCCTTTCCAGCCCTGCTGGCGCCCGGGGGACATCTCTACCTGAGTTGGACCAACTGGCTTTCACCCTGGGGGGGCCATGATTTCTCTCCATGGCACTACCTGGGCCCGCGGCTTGGTCCGCGGCTCTTTGACCGACTGGTCGGCAAGCCGCGCGCGCTCAAGCCGTTCGAGAATCTCTTCGTGACCCACATCGGTCGTACCCTGCGACTTCTGCGAGCCCAACGGCATCTCGATGTGGTGGCTGTGGCCCCCCGTTACTACACGGAGCTGTGGCCTCTGATGAAAATTCCGGTCTTGCGCGAGGTGTTGGCGTGGAACTGCGCGGCGCTTGTCGCGCGCAGGGATTAGCGGCTTCCGGGAAGAAACAGGAAGTACAAGCGTCCGGCCTGGATGGGCGGGAACTCGATGCCCAGGTCGACCTGGATGGCGGGCGTCTCTGTGCGGACAAACAGCCGAAACAAATTGCCCAGTTCGAAAGGCTGCTCGTAGCGGATGATTCTGGCGCGGTCGATTTGCGCCAGCGTCTTGGCCCGGTCCAGGGCCGTCTCGAAGTTGCCGAGTTCATCCACGAATCCCCAATCATGGGCCTGCCGGCCCGAGAACACCCGCCCGTCCACATAATCCTCCCAATTGTCGACCAGCGCGCGGCCGCCGTCCTCGCTGAGGCGATACGAGCTCTGGCGTCCTTCCGCCACCACCTCTTTGAATCTGCGAAACGTCGTGTCCACCAGGGACTGAACCATCTCGCGCTCCTCGGGCAGAATCTCCTCGTCAGCCTTGTCGCCGCTGAGCATGTCCTTGAAGCGCCCGCTCTTGTAGACCTCAGGCCGCACGCCGACTTTGTTCATCAGGCCGCGGTAATTGTAACCGTGCATAATGACGCCAATGCTGCCGGTAATCGTGAGGGGGTTGGCCACGATCCACCGGCACGGCGCGGCGACGTAGTAGCCTCCCGAGGCCGCCACGCTCCCCATCGAGGCGACGACCGGTTTGCCTGTCCGTTGCTGGAACCCGGCGAGACTCCGGTTGATCTCGTCCGACGCGAGCACCTCACCTCCGGGCGAGTCGATGCGGAGCAGGACCGCCTTGACGGCGTGGTCGGATTCGGCCCGCTTGAGTTGCTCGCGCACCATCTCGACGGGGCCAGAGGACCCTCCTCCCAGCAGGCCACCGAAGATAATCCCCTCGATGTCGATCACCGCCACCTTGTCCCGCCCTCCTTGATCCTCCATCACAACTTCCTCGAGTCGGACCGATGTGTCGCGCGTCGGCCCGCCGGTCGATTGCATCAGTCCGATTGCCCACCCCCCCACGCTCGCCACGGCGATGGAGAGCAAAACAAGCAGAAGCACCAACGACAGCACCTTCCAACCCCACCCGCCCGACGGGGGCCGGGGGGGAGCCGCCTTGGGCGGGACCGCGCCCAGGACCGGAGGGGCCGGTTGCCCTTGCGGACGGTCATGCGGCACCGGCGGGGCGGGAGTGGGAGCAGCCGGGGAATTCCCGCTCTGACCGGCGGCGGACTGCCCATTTGGAGACGTCTGGGGCGTCTGGTCGTGTGCAGGGTTCGTTGTGTTGTCCATAGGATGTCCGGCACATTGAGACGAACACGCCGCCAATGCAAGCCGCACGGTCGTGGGTGTCCGGGTTGCGGCCGCAGGGCCGCCACGGCGCTGCCGTTCAGTCGGTCGCCTGGCCCGGAAATCTCGTGCTGGGACGAGGAACCAGATTGCCGGGCTCCGAAGCGGTCGGATCGGGGCTGGGCACGGCCAGTCCCAGTGCGGGTGCGATCCCTTGCAGTGCCTGGATGACATGGCCGATATGGTCGTCGAGGGGAATCCCGAGCAGGGCGGCGCCGCGTTCGAGGTCCTCGCGCTTCACCGCCGCCGCGAAGGACTTCTGCTTCATTTTCTTTCGCACACTGCTCGGGGCCATCCCAACCAGGCGTTCCGGACGCACATAGGCCACGGCCGTTACGAAGCCGCACATTTCATCCACGGCGAACAGAGTCTTGCGAAGAGGCCGGTCCAACGAGTAATCGGCCTGGTTCCACTCCGCGTGGGAGAGGATTGCGCCCACGATCTCTTCGTCGACGCCGCGTTCCCGCAGGAGGCGGGCGCCCTCGCGCGTGTGGGCGGGCGGCTCGGGCCACCGTTCGTAGTCGAAGTCGTGGACGAGACCCACCAGACCCCAGAGCGTGACGTCCTCGTTGAGGTGCGCCGCGTAGTGTTGCATTGCGGCCTCGACGGCCAGCGCGTGTTTGCGCAGGGATTCGGACGCGGTGAACTCGGTCAGCAGCCGCCAAGCGTCGTCTCGTGTCATAAGC
>DAOOQY010000116.1:0-3839 GCA_035389025.1 Verrucomicrobiota bacterium | reverse complement strand
GCATGAATGCAAATGCCGAACCGACGGTTCTCCTGGGTGTGACTGGATCGATCGCCGCCCACCGCGCGGTCGATCTCGCCAGCCTGCTGGTCAAGCGGGGTTGTTCGGTGCACGTGGTGATGACCGAGAACGCCCAGCGTTTTGTCCAGCCGCTGCCTTTCAAGACCCTGTCGCGCCATTCCGTGATCACCAGTCTCTGGTCCGACCCGACCGGCTGGCAGCCGCCGCATATCGAGATGGCCGACCAGGCGCGCCTGCTGCTGGTTGCGCCCGCCACAGCGCTCTTTCTGGCCAAGCTCGCCCATGGACTTGCCGATGACGCCCTTCATTGCATGGCCTTGGCGCTCAACCCGGCGGCGCGGATTCTCGTTGCGCCCGCAATGAACGGCAAGATGTGGCTGCATCCGGCCACGCAGGCGAACGTCGCCCTGCTGCGCACCCGAGGCGTCGAGTTCATTGGACCGGATGCCGGCGCGCTGGCATGCGGATACGAAGGCGTGGGACGGATGGCCGAGGTGAGCCAGATCGTGGCGCGCGCGCTCGAACTGCTGGCGTTGTCAACCGGCCAGCCTGCCGAGCCCGGCGCCGGTTCGGGGAAACCTCCGGGTGGCGCGGCCTGATCCGGCACGGAACATGCAAACCCGCTGACTGTGCAATTGTCCCTTCTGACAGCCTGGTTTCGGACGCTTTGGAGCGCTTCTCCCCGTCCCTTGCACTCGCTCCGTTCCCTGGGCCGGGTGGTGACCATGTCATCGAAGGATCCGGCGCAGCAGACCGAACGCATTCGGTTGATCGAGCGCGACCTGGGTCTGGCGGTCAAGGCGGTGGTGTTGGCCATTCTGTTTTGGTTTCTCTATTGGTCATCGTGGGTGGTCGATTCGCCGGCCAATCCGAACGTGGTGTTGGACAAGGTGACCTGGATGTTCGCCCAGCAGGCGGTGCAGTATGTCTTTCTGCTCTACCTGGCGTTCAATTTCGGCGTCGCCTTCATCCTGCTGGGGAACCGCCAGGTGGCTTTTCCATTGCTCCAATGGACGGTCTTCATCGTGGCGCTGGTGGACGGCTTGTTTCTCGGCGCGTTGGTGGCGGTGACCGGCGGCATCGGGAGCGCGTTGTATTGGCTCTATCCGGTCCTGATCGTTCGCAACTGTCTGAGTTTTAAAGCCACCGGCCCCCAGGTGATCCTGAACCTTCTGATGCTGCTCTTCTACACGGGCGGTGTTCTGCTGGATGCGACGATCGGCGCCATGGACACGATTGCGCTCGAGAACGAGGAGGAGGCTGCAGCGGTGGCTCTGTCCCCCCTGGCCGGAGGATTCGTTTGGCGTCTGGCCCTGCTGATCGCGGTGGCGGCGTGGTCCTGGGGCCTGCAAATCCTTTTCGACCGCCAGCGACAACGCCAGGACGAACAGCAGGAACTGGCCCTGCGCCGCCAGCAACTCGAAGCCGCCGGACGGCTGGCCGCCGAGATCGCGCATCAGCTCAAGAATCCGCTCTCGATTATCAACAACGCCTCCTATACACTCCAGCGAACCGTGAAAGAGGGGAAGACCATCACCCAGCAGATTCGGATTATTCGGGAGGAGGTCGAGAAGTCGGACCGCCTGATCACGGAGCTGATGGGGTACGCGCAACTGGCCGAGGGGCGTGTCGAGAAGCTGGACGTGAGAGAGGAGATCGAACGGGCGGTGCTTCAGGTGTTTCCGCCGGCAGTCGAGTACGACGTTCAGGTCCATCGCGATTATGCCCCCGGCCTGCCGCTGCTCCTGGCCCAGCGCAACCACCTGTCCGAGACCTTTGTCAACCTGCTTCAAAACACGCGCGAGGCCCTCGATGGACACGGCAACGTCTGGATTCAGACCGCGCCGGGCGAGAACTACTCGATCCGAATCAGCATCGCCGACGATGGCCCCGGGATCGCCCCTGAGAACATCGAGCGCGTCTTTGCGCCCTATTTCACCACACGGGAAAAGGGAACGGGCCTCGGCCTGGCGATCGTGAAGCACAACACCGAGATGTACGGCGGCCAGATCACAGTCGAATCTGAGCTTGGAAAAGGCGCGCGCTTCATCCTAAACTTCCCCGCCCGAACGCTCATGAAACTGCGCAAATGAGTCTGCCGCTGCCACCGCTGCTTTTCGTCGACGACGAGAAGAACGCGCGCATCCAGTTCCCGGACATGGTTGCGGCGATGGGGTTTGACGATGTGAGCGTGGTCACCGCCGACTCGGCGGAGCAGGCTCTGAAGCTGCTGGAGCAGAGCGAGTATTTCATGGTGGTGACGGACGTTCGGCTGGGCGGCATGAGCGGCCACGATCTCCTGCGCAGAGCGCGCGCCCGCTGGCCCGACACCCCCGTCCTGGTCATCACGGCCTACGCCACGCCCCGACAGGCGGTCGATGCGATCAAGGCCGGAGCCTACGACTACCTCGCCAAGCCGTATGAACCCGAGGCCCTTCGCCAGGCCATCACCCGAAGCGCCGAGGTCTATCGCCTCCGCAAGGAAAACGCCTCGCTGCGCGCGCGCTCGGGCGAGATTTACCGGCTCGAACATATCATCGGCGAATCGCCGAAAATGGTCGCCTTGCGGCAGTTGATTCAGACCGTTGCCCCGACCAACGCCACGGTCCTGATTCTTGGCGAGAGCGGGACTGGCAAGGAACTGGTGGCGGGGGCGCTGCACAGCCTCAGCCACCGGCGCGAGAGGAACTACGTCCGCATCAACTGCGCCGCCATCCCCGAGGCCCTCCTCGAAAGCGAGTTGTTCGGCCACGAGAAGGGATCGTTCACCGGCGCACTGCGCCAGAAGTCGGGACGGGTCGAGGAGGCGGACGGCGGCACGATCTTCCTGGACGAGATCGGCGACATGAGCCGCCCGCTCCAGGCGAAGCTGCTCCGCTTTTTGGAGGACGGGACGTTCACGCGCGTCGGGGGCAATCAGGAACTGCGCGTGGATGTGCGGCTGATTGCGGCCACCAACCGCGACATCATCGGCGCAATCCGCGAGAACCACTTCCGCGAAGACCTCTTTCACCGCCTCAACGTGGTCCAATTCATGCCCCCGCCCCTGCGCGAGCGGGGTCAGGACGTGCTTCTGCTGGCCGAGCATTTCCTCCGTCATTTCGGGGCGTCCATGAGCAAAACAATCCGCGGCATCAGCGCGCCGGCGCAACACAAGCTGCTGGCCCATCACTGGCCAGGCAACGTGCGGGAGCTGCGCAACGCCATCGAGCGCGCGGTGATTCTCGAGACCCGCGACGAACTGCAAGCCGAGAGCCTGCCGGATTCCCAGGTCGAGAACCGGCTTCGGAAGAGCGGCTCTCCGCCCGTCGGCGAAGCCTCTCTGGACGATCACCTCGCCGGGTATGAACGCGATCTCATCGTCAATCTCCTCGAACGTGAGGGCTTCGATCTCAGCCGCACGGCCGAGGCGCTGCGCATCAGTCGCACCGCCCTCCGCACCCGCATGCAGCGCTTGAACATCAACTCCGACGACCCCACGGCCGAAGACAGTGCGGGATCCGCACCTCGGAAACGTCCAGCCGCATAAACGCGCCATGACAGCTCGTCCGCTCCACCCGTGTCCGCCCAATCCCGGCCCGTCGAATTGCCGCCGCCTCGCCATCCGACCGCCCCGACGATCCGGTCCGAGCGCCCGCCCCGAAATCGCCCCGATGTGTCCGTGGGGTCCATTGCACCCGATTGGGTCCGCCGTCCTCCGGCTGGCCGGTCTCGCAACTCTGGGAGTCGTCTCGGATGCCGGGCGCGCCCAAGTCACTTACTCAGGTCCCCCGGCTGGCAGCAGTGACGGTCCCGCCTGGAGCCGTGTCCCGGGGTTG
>DAOOQY010000115.1:0-9110 GCA_035389025.1 Verrucomicrobiota bacterium | reverse complement strand
GGCAGGGATCAACTTGCCAAGTCAACCTCGGCATGGGCCACCGCCCAGGTGAGGCTGGCGACAGCGATGAGTGACAGGGACATTTGGGCTCTAACGCTCAGACGGACTGACGCATTCATATGTTGATAATGCAGCATGAAGCTTACATGCGGCTAGGGGCCGGGGGCAGGCTCCGACCTCGACATGATCCGCAGATCGGATCGGCAAACTGGGGGAAGATTCAGGACAGCCGCCACCGTCTTCCCCCAGTTCAGCTTCTCCTCATCGAATGAACCCGCGCGAGATCTTCGTGCGTCGTCGCTACCTCCATTTCGACGAACCGCTGCCGTTGACCGCGTGTGTGCATCTGGCTACTGATCCGGCTCGAGTCGCGTCGTGGGCCTTCCTTCCTTTCCTGCGGTGGGAGATGGCAACGCGGAAAGTCCGGCGTGATCAGGAGGGTGTACTGGTCAAGAAGGAGAAACGGCGGCCGATCTGCTACGCTGCCCACAAGGATGCTGCGATCTACGCCTACTACGGGCATGTGTTGGGGCAACGGTACGAAGTCGAGTTGGCGCGCAAGGGACTGCAGGCAAACGTGACTGCGTTCCGCGCTGGCCAAGGGAAATGCAACATCGACTTCGCGTTCGAAGTGTTCGACTGGATCCGTCGGCACGGCGAGTGCGTCGCACTGACGTTCGACGTCAAGTCCTTCTTCGATCGACTCGACCACACCCGCCTGAAGGCGCAGTGGTGTCGGTTGCTGGGGGTGGAAAGGCTTCCCGCTGACCACTATGCGGTCTTCCGGTCTTTGACTCGCTATGCGGCTGTGGATCGCCAGGCGGTTTTCGAGGAATTCGACATCAGCCCGCACAAGCCACGTGCAAACGGACGAAAGCGCATCTGCACTCCGACCGAGTTCCGCGAGCGTGTGCGTGGCAACGGACTGGTGCAGCGAAATCCCGAGCATCGGGGAATCCCTCAGGGGTCTCCGATGAGCGCCGTTCTGTCGAACATCTACATGCTGGACTTCGACGCTGCGGTGGAAGAGATGACCCATGAGGCTGGTGGACTCTATCGACGATACTGCGACGACATGTTGGTCGTGATTCGGCCGGAATGGGCTGGGCGCATCGAAGCGATCGTCAATCAGCGCATCCAAGACGAGCGCCTTGAAGTCCAGGCAGACAAGACCAAGTCTCATCACTTCCCTGGTCTGCCGGGTGCCGGCTCGGTCGATCAACCGCTCCAGTATCTCGGTTTTCTATTCGACGGCAGCCGAGTTCTCCTCCGAACCGCTTCGGTAGCTCGATACTACCGCAAGATGCGCGGAGGCGTTCAGCTTGCCGTTTTGACCAAACGCAAACATGACCGCCTTCGCCGTAAGCAGGGTTTGGAGCCAGAACCTCTGAAACGGCGGAAGCTGAATCGACTTTACAGCTATCTGGGCCGACACAACTTCATCGCTTACGCTCTCCGGGCAGCCAAACGCATGGATGAGCACTGCATCCGGCGGCAGGTCAAACCGCATTGGATGAAGCTGGAGGCGGAGGTCGAGAAGACCTTGGCGAAGTTGCAGGACTGAGCCGGGCAGCGAACTGTGTCGGCTACGGGGCCGTCGCGGCGGTGTTGCTGATCGAGGCCTGGATGCGGTTGGCTCCGCCCGGCGGCAAGCTCGACCTGGACACACCGCCATCGGAAGCGCTGGACCGTCGGGAGGTTGTGTTGCTGATCGGCGAGACGTTCGGCGTACACACCCAGAGATTCCTGCCGATCATCCGGACCGACGCCGGGGGGTTCTTCGGCTTTGGCGATTACGACGGACCGGAAGGGGATTCGTTTCAGGGGCGTTTCGCTCAATTAATGCCGCCCGGTGCCGCGCCTGCGGACCAGCAGGCCCTCGCCCGCCGACTGCTCGATGCGATGGGCCTGACCGAAGCGGTGCTCAGCGGATCGCCCGTCAACAACTGAAGTTCAATGTCGCATGCCGCGATTCCTTGGGGGTCGAGAAGAGGGGCACGGAATCGCGACGGGGCCGCGCGGCCCCTTCAGAGCGCAGAAGAAGCTGACTCGAAAAGCGCCGGGGCAAATTGGCGCTCACACGGTCGGGGAAACGTGTTCCGGCAGGAAGTGCGGCTTCCCATTCGCGTCCGGCGCTTTTCGCCCTCGAAGCTGGGACTTGTGGGGCAACCGTAAGCCCATCGCCGCTCAGAGGATGTGTTCGATGGTCCAGCCTCTGCTGGCCAGGTATTCCGCAATGAGGCGGCGGTGGCACTGCGCGGGGTCCTTCTCGCAGCAGAGCAAACAGGAGGGAGTGGGGAGCACCACCAGACGCTGGATGAGGAGCGGCCCGGCGGCTTCCAGCAACTCCCGGTAGAGCGACTGCCAGTTCTCGAAGTCGACGAACAGGTTCCCCAATTCGACCAAGGACACGTAGGCGAGACCGGCGTCGCGCATGAGTTTCTCGATCCGCTTGTCTGGCGTTTTTGCCTTGGCGTAAGCGCCCAGGGTGGCGCGGTCGGGGCGCAGACGGACGTCGACGACCGTGATGACGCCGTGGCTGCGCAGGAGAGCGGTCAATTCCTCGGGTTTGCGTCCCCCGTAACCGACCGTGAACAGCCGTGCAGGCGGACAACCGGCATTGAGCATCACTTCCAGGTACTCGGCGGTGATGCGATCCAGGTCCGGCGGCATTGTGTTCATCGTGACTTCGCCCTGGATGCCGCGTCCACTCGACAGCTCTATCCGATCGGGCTTCTCTGCATTTGGCCACGGCAGACGGTCAGCTCGTGGGTGAAGTGGGGATGCTGTCGGTACTTTGCCGTCAGCCGATCCAGGAATTCGAACCCGGCGGCGTCCGACTGCTGCGCACGGAGCACCTCAGCCGTTGCGACCGCCAGGACTGTCGCGTCCTGCACATGAGGGTGGTAGTCGCGCTCGAATGTCGCTTGAACACCCGCGCGAACCAGTCGGACGCAGGCATTGACGACGATGGCCTTGCCAGCCTTGGCCGGCTCTTTCCAGGTGGGCACGACCTCCGCCAGTGCCGACCGGAGCCGTCGGCTTACCTGCTGTTCAGGCTCTTCGGGAACGTCGAACCGATCCAGCGCCGCATCCAGTAACGACGCCGTACTGGCGGGGGCGGGATGTTCGGGCCATCCCACCAGCCAGGCCATGATCACCGGCAGGATGAACGCCCGAGCCGTCATCTGCCCCACCCAATCGGGGTATCCGTCCTCGCGGGCCATCTTGAAGGTCTTCCTCCAATCCCCCGTCAGCATCAGGGCGAGAGCGTCGGTCCCGTTCGTCGGGCCGCTGGCGAAACAGTCACCGTCCTCCAGGAACAAGACCTGATCGCCGCCCATCCCGCCGCAGACCAACGGGCCGGGGATCAGGCCACCGGTCTCATCACACGCCCGCGTCACCGCCTGGAGCACCCACTGGCTTTGGGCCTTTCGGCCACACGCCGCGTCGCGCAAGTCGAGCAGACGGCGGGGAAAGGGCTCGGCCCGGAACGCTTCCCAACGTGCCGTGAGCAGGGACTCGCGATCATTCAGAGCCTGCGCCGCACTCGCCAAATGGTCGGCCGCCACCGCGCGCGACTCGAGTCCATCGGGCATGTTCGCCAAGGCCTCCCTTGCAGACTGAAGCAGCCGCGAAGGCTCTTGGTGTGTGGCGACGCTTTCGAGCCAGTCGAGCCAGGCCTGAGGTCGCCACGGACTGTCCTGACGCGCCAGTTCCTGCAAGCCGACAGCGCCGCATCTCAACTGAACGGCTTCACGCAGCCATCGATCCGCCTCCCGCTCGCGGTCATCGCGGAGGGCGGCGATCAGTTCGTCCAGCCAGGCCTCACGGACGTCTTGGGTCAGGGAGGCGCTTTCCAGCAGCGCGCCGATGGTCAGCTTGCATTGCTCCCAGAGGGTCCGCCTCAGATGGTGCATCCTCTCCGTCAGTTGCGCCCCGCGTTTCCCGGCCGGTGCCGTCTCGCCCACGGTGCGCAAGTAGCGCACCTGCTCGTCGCAGATCGAGATCGATTTGGGGCGTGTGATGGCGAAGCCGTAATCGTCCTTCAGAGCCAGCGTGGCAAAGAGCGCTGCGTAAGCATCACGCGCCAGGTTCATGTTCCCTTGGTTCACGGCCGTCCGCGCACGCGCGAACAGGCGCTCCAGTCTGGGCGCAAAGTCGTCGTACGGGTTGTTGGGGCCACCGAAGCCGCGGACACGGTCAATGCGACGCCAATCCCCCAGCGCGGCCCGGAATCGCCTATCCAGTGAGGCGATGTCCCGCAGGAGCGAATCGGGGCGGAATTGGCGGGTTGTAGCCGTTGACATGAGGCGAGAGTAGATTGGCTGGCGCTTCCCGCAAGCATTGGGCACTCTGTCCGGGTGTTTTCACACCATGACGACCACCCGCCAGCGTAACCGACAGATCGTTGAAATGCGTGCGCAGGGAGTGACCCGCCAGGAGATTGCGCGGCAGTTCCGCATCACGACGGGCCGCGTCGCGATGATCGAGCAGCAGGCCGCGACGGAAGGCGCTCAGGCTGAGCGACGCGCCCAACTCCAAGCGGAGATACGCCTTGCGAACGATCTCGACAAAGCCTGGCCGGTCGTGAACCTGGTGGACGCCCTGCATCTGCTTACGGTCGCTCGGGTGCGTTTGCTCGCCCACTTTGAACAGCAACACAAAACGGAGATGAGCCTCCGGGAGCTTATGGAGCTTGTCATTTCCGAGCACGGCGATGCCGCGGAGGTTTCTGCTCGCACACCGTTGCTACGCATCCGGGGGGTCGGGAAGTACGGCTTCTATTCTGTGGCGGCGGAATTGTCGGAGACGGACCTCGGCCAACGCTGCAACGCGGAGTGGCAGCGACGGCTGGCTGTGCTTCGACGCGAGTGGAGAATTCCATCGTGGCCGCCGAATCCTCGCCGCCGGGAAGAGTGAGACCCGAGTTGGTCTCCGCACATCGGGTCCACAGCGCGGTTCCAAGCGAGGTTGGTGATCAGCAACGCGACGGCGACGGCCTCGCGGCTCGACTTCTTGGTTGTCCGGCCTCGACCCGCCGCACGAATTCATCCCGGAGAACGTCCGGGGTCGAGTTGGCGGCCAGCAGGTAGAGGGTTGAGCGGGGGATTTTCAAATGTGGAAACTGTCCACATTTGCGGGCGACGTTCATCCAGCGGTTGGCCAGGGAGATGATGTAAACAACGCATCTACTTGGGCTCGCCCTGCCGCGCTCTGCTCAGCGCGGTAAACAGACCATCCCCTTGCCATCCTGTCGGTTACGCCTCCCTGCCGCCGTTCTTGTCTACAAAACGTAAACAGCGCAACCGGCTGAGAATGAACGATTCAGCAGGGGTTTTCGGGGGTTTTGTGCACCGAAGGTGCATCCGGTGTGGGGGGTCTGGGGGGGACGCGCTTGCAGTGTGGCGAGGTTGCAGAGTTGGCCGGAGATGGCACTACTGCTCGATGGCGAACAGGTCCAAACGCAGACGGTGGGCGCCGCCGAGCCCAGGGACTACACGTTCCGGTTGAACACCGCAGCGGGGGCGCACACGGTAACGCTGGCCTTCCTTAACGACGCTGTGACCGGTGGCGAGGACCGCAATCTTTATCTCGCCCGGTTCGATCTGTCGGCTCCCGCCGGCGCTCCCGAACCTAACCTGGCTTCGCTCGAACAGGTCCGCGCCGAGGCGGTGCGGCAGGAAGAGAAAGTCCTGGCGGAAAGCGATGCCGCGATCGAGCGGATACGCAAGGGCGACGCGGTCGTGCGTGTCGTCGATGCCGCCGGCAAGCCGATTGCCAACAGCGAATTCACGGTCGAGCAGACGCGCCACGAGTTCCTCTTCGGCTGCAACATCTACGGCTTTGACCACTTTCGGTCCGACGCGGAGAACGAGCAGTACCAACGGCGATTTGCCGAGTTGTTCAACTACGCCACCACCGGATTCTATTGGCGCTACTACGAGCGCGAGCCGGGCCAGCCGCAATACGCCTACACGGACAAAGTGGTGGCCTGGTGCGCCCAGCACGGGATCCGGCTGAAGGGCCACCCGCTTCTGTGGGCTGACGAGGCAGGCATCCCGGTCTGGTCCCAGGGCCAACCTGCCCCGGGGAAGCAGCGGACACGGGTTCGCGAGATCATGAGCCGCTACCAGGGACGCATCGAGTTCTGGGAAGTCGTCAACGAACCGTCTCACCTGCCGGGGCTCAAGATCGATGAACCGTACCGCTGGGCGCGCGAAGTAGCCCCCAAAGCGCGCCTGATCGTCAACGACTACTACGTTCTGGCCGACGGACAGCCCCCGTTCCATCGGTTGCTGGAGCAGGCCCTCCGCGACGGCGTGCCCTTCGATGGCATCGGCATCCAGGCCCACGAACCGCGGACGATGCGGTTTCCGCTGGATCGCGTCCGGCGGGTGCTGGACCACTACGCCGCATTGGGCAAGGAACTCCACATCACAGAATTAACGCCTACGTCCGCCGGGCAACCGATCACGGGCTCGCATGTGACCGGCGTATGGGACGAGGCGTTGCAGGCGGACTATGCGGAGAAGTTCTATCGGGTGTGCTTTGCCCATCCGTCGATGGTCGCCATCACGTGGTGGGACTTATGCGACGCGCAATCGTGGCTCAAAGGAGGTGGCCTGCTCCGGGCCGACCCAACACCCAAGCCGGCGTATGAAGCGCTCAGGAAACTCCTGCACGAGCGCTGGCACACGCGGTGGTCAGGAGCGACTGACGCAGACGGGCGACTCGTCGTGTGCGGGTTCTTCGGGCAATACGTGATCAAGCGTACCGACGGCGACGCAACAGCGACATTCTCTCTGACCAAAGGAGGGCCGAAAGAATTCGTCGTTCGCCTCCCAACGGAGGCCGGAGGGAAATGACGTTCACGCCGAGCGTTCTGCTGAACGGCCTCTGGCCTCCTTCGTAGCCGCTCCTCCGCGCCTGATCGATCAGAGTGTTGGGTGCAGGGATCTATTGATCCATCCGCATATTCTGATTCAAAATGACCCTACCCCCAAAAGTATAAGTGGACTGTAACCAGCGCCCTATGCTAAAGGTCTCCCATATTCGATGCGAACCTGCATGAACATTTTAGCCGCGAAACGACTAGCGACTGTCGTCATAGAGACGACACGTCGTGAATGGTCGAGCGGTTATATGTTCCGCCTTAGTTCCGATCAAGGCCAGGGACATAACCCCCGGCCAGGTCGACAAAGGTAAGCAGGTATAGAGCGTCCAGCGAGGACCACGATTTCTCAGCCCTGCTTACCGATGGTGAGCGGGGCTTTTTGTTTTCCCCTATGCACCAGTGAAACGAGAACCAAGTAACGAAAGGACCGAGATGGCGAGTGAGACAAGACGCGACATCTAGCTGATGTCCGAGCTGCCAACACGGATTGGGACGTGGGAGAGCCGAGGTTCTCCGCCGGTGGGGTGTGCCCGCCGGTCGCAATCAAGCGCGTCGCGTGAGTTTGGCCCGGATTTACAGTCAAAGGGCTTCGCAGGAGGTGTGCCCCTAAACACCGAAACAACCGCCGTGAAACCGCGGGTTGGGATCGAAGGATCACCAAGAGGTGTTTGATCTTTGTTGAAATGGCGCGGGCCGGGAGTGCGGTTGGCGTGCTCCCGGCCCTTTCAATTCCCGCGGCTGTGGTTTAGCAGCAGAACGGCTTCTTGCCAGGAAGGTGCTGCGCACGGCCACCGTCCGGGTGCGATTCCCGGCAGCCGCACCAATTTCCGGACAAGCCGGGCACCAGCGTGCGGTGGAGTCTCCAAAACTCTGCTGGTCGGGGGCAGCACCCGAACGGCTTGCCATTTTGGGGTCGTGGCAGACAAGCAATGCACCTGCCCTGCAAGCAGGCCCATGCGGGAGCGTTACCCGCCGACTCCACCAATTTCACCGCGGGGAGAATGAGATTCAGGTGAGCTTCATAGGCTCTACCTTCGTGGGTGCGACCCCCACCCCCGCTACCATCTAAAGGGAAGTGATCCGGCTGCCCGGCTGTAAACCGGGTGTCGCAAAACGAGCCGGAAGCGACGACTGGAGCGTTACCAGCACCAAGCAAGTGGAGAGTGGAGAGTGCGGAGTGAAGAGTGAGCCGAGAGGATGTGTGAACTCTTCACTCTCAACTCTACACTCTGCACTTGCTCCGTCCCCGGTGCCCTCCTGGATTCACCGGGGCATTTCAGCGCGTAGCGTAGGAGCCAACGCACTCGGCTTGGGACCGAGGATGTAGGCCGTGCGCAAGCACCAGGTGCAACTCCTGCCGCGCTGACCAATTTCGAAGCTGCCGTGGCCGAGAGAAAACAGAAAGGAACCCTATGCTCAAATCCGTCATCCGACTCCAAAGCCAGTTACTCGTCCGAAGGGCGTTCAAGCCGAACGCCAAACTCAAACCCGGACAGCGCGGTCGGGCGGTCAAGTTCCGCCCTAGTCGCGCCGGTCCGATCCGTATCCAATATGAAACTTGAACACATCGAATCGAAGTTCGCCGCCATGGGCGCGCGCCTGAAGGTGCGCGCCATCCCCTCGCGCTGGCAGCAGGGGGACCGGCATTGGTTGAGTCCGCAGGATTACGCCATGGACGTCCAACGTGATCGTCACGGCGAGTTCTTTGAACTCCGCCTGCCGACCCATCTGGCCGAGGCCGTGGACTTCTCCGTCCTCAACGCTAGGCCGGAGCAGCAACACCTGCTGCTGCTGGCCCGCAAGCTCACCGACAAGCCGCAGACGGACCGGTTCCTCTGTGGTCATGACGAACGTCATTGGTTCGTCGCGGCGGTGCCCGGTCGCGTCTCGAACGTGGCCGACGCGATGGAATCGCTCAAGCCCGCCGAGGTGCAGGTGGCCCAGGCCCGTGAAGGTCTGGACAACCGCCAGCGCAATCGTCGGCGCAACCCGGCGTTCCGTCGCCAGGGCGAGTGGTTCTTCATTCCGGCCCCTGACCTGGTCGTTGACCCGGTCCGGGTGCTGTGCAATGAACCCATCCGTCGCGGTCGGGGCAAGCCGCACCTCGTGCAGGAACTGTCCCGGGTGGGCGGCACGAAGGTGTATGTCTGCCGGGAGTTCCCCAACGGTCTGACCGAGACGGAGTACCGGCGCTACGTGCGTCAGTATCCGC
>DAOOQY010000114.1:0-9124 GCA_035389025.1 Verrucomicrobiota bacterium | reverse complement strand
CGTCATCGGACTGTTCAGTTACGCCGGGGCGTCGCTGCAGGAAGCCGTGGGCGGTTATCTGATCGACTCCCACAAGACAATCGGCATCGACGGGAAAACGGTCTACGATTTCACGGCTGTCGGGCATTTCTGGGTCGTCGCTTCGTTTCTGGCGCTCGCCCTCCCTTTGTTCGTCTGGAACGCCAGGCACGAGGATTGACTCGGGCACGACGAGAACGGGCTGAGGCCGGGACACCCAACCGCCTCCGACGCTCCGGCGCTGTGTTCGGCGATCCGCCTTGAGGCGGCTCATGGCAGAATGGGGACTGCTGCGGGCTGGAAAGGACTTGCTGGGCGGCGTTTTGGGTGGGCAAGATCAGGGATCATGAACCGCGCCTTGTATGTCGGGTGGCTGTGGATTGCTCTGGGGTTGTGTTCGAGCACGGCGTCAGCAGCCAGCCAGTCCGCCGCGAATGCGATCGTTGCCATCGTGGACGACGAGGTGATCACCTGGAGTGACGTGCAACAGGAGGTCGAGCCGGTGATCGAGTTGAAGATCGGGCTGCTTGCCAACCGGCGAGCCGAACTCGAACGGGAGATTCAGAAGGCCCAGCAGGAGGCGGTTCAGATTCTCGTCGAGCGCAAGCTCATTCTGCAGGAGTTCAAGAGAGCCGGATACGCTCTGCCCGAGAGTCTGGTGGACGATCGCGTCCGGGACCGCCTCCGCGAGCGCTGGGGTGGCGACCACGCGGCGATGATGCGCGAGTTGCAGGCTGCCGGCATGACCAAGGAGCGGTTCCGTCAGAGAGAGCGGGAGCGTTTGATTGTCGCCATCATGCGCATGCGCAATGTTCCCCAAGACCTGATGGTGTCTCCCTTCAAGATCGAGAAGTACTACGCGGACAACATCGACAGGTACAAGGTGGGTGACCAGGTCAAGCTGCGGGCCATCATGATCAACAAGCCGAAAGAGGGGCCTGCCGACACGGCCAGGAAACGTGCCGAGGAGATTCTGGCGAAGTTGAGCGACGGGGTCAGTTTTGGCGAGATGGCGAGCGTCTACTCGGAGGACACATTTCGCGCGCAAGGCGGAAGCCGGGGCTGGGTGGAACTCGAGCGCGAGCACTATGTCCAGCAACTCGACGAGGCCATTCGCGCGCTGAAACCGGGTGAACAGAGCCGGCCCATCGAAACCGAGTCCGCCTTTTGGATTGTCCTGGTCGAGGACACCAAGCTGAATCACACCAAATCCCTGCCCGAGGTGCGGGACGAGATCGAGCAGACGCTTCTGAGCCAGGAGCGGGCCCGGATGGAGAAGCAGTGGATCGACAAGCTCAAGGCCAAGTCCTTCATTCGGTATTACTAGCGAGGCTTCGCCTCAGACGCCGGCGAGGCGTGCCCCAGACAAAACCCACTCACCGACCTCATGTCACTCACGATCGGCATTACACTGGGCGATGTCACGGGCATCGGACCGGAAGTCACGGTCAAGGCCCTGGCCCAGGCCGCGGCTGAATCCCCCGACACCGCGTTCGTTGTGCTCGGCGACCGCGCCTGGATCGACCGTAACAATGGGCGGCGGCTTGGCCCTCTCGCTGTGTGGGTGCCGGAGAAGCCGCACCCTGGCGTCAGGGTCCTCGACCCGCGCGGCACGGAGTTGCCGACGAATCTGCGGCCCGGGGCGATCCCGGCCGCGCGGGCGGCTCTGGACTGGCTGCGGGAGGGAGCGAAGCGCTGTCTTCGAGGCGAGTTCGCGGCGCTCGTGACCGGGCCGGTGTGCAAGGAATCGATCATGGCCGCCGGCGAGAGATTCGTGGGGCAGACGGAGTTTCTCTCGGCCCTGGCGGGCACCGACCGCACGATCATGATGCTGCTTGGAACCGATGAGCGGGGGCGCTGGCTGCGGGTCGCGCTGGCCACAACCCATCTGCCGCTCTCGGGCGTGGCGGCGGCTCTCTCCCAGGCCCGTGTCGAACTGGCAATCGAGCGCGCCGCCGAAGCCTGCCGCGGTCTGGGCCTGCCCCGGGCTCGGGTGGCCGTCTGCGGTTTGAATCCGCACGCGGGCGAAGGCGGTCGGTTCGGCACCGAGGAGATCACGGTGATTCGTCCCGCCGTGGCGGCCGCGCGGGGGCGCGGCGTGGATGTCTCGGGTCCATGGCCTGCGGACACGCTGTTTCATCAGGCCTATCAGGGCGAGTGCGACGCGGTGGTGGCCATGTACCACGACCAGGGCCTTGCGCCGCTGAAAATGGTCGCCTTCGACAGCGGTGTGAACTGGACGCTGGGTCTGCCGTTCATCCGCACTTCGCCCGATCATGGAACCGCGTACGAGATCGCTGGAAAAGACCGGGCCAATCCTTCGAGCATGCTGGCGGCCATCCGGCTGGCGCTGATCCTGGCCCGGCATCGCAGGCCGGACATCGCCGGCGTCACTTGCGCAGGAGCGCGTATTCCATGCTGTCGACCAGGGCCTGGAGGGACGCGGTGATGATGTTTTCGCTGACGCCGACCGTCCCCCATTCGCGCGAACCATCGCTGCTCTGGATGAGCACGCGGGTCTTGGCGGCGGTGCCGGTGCCGGTGTCGATGATGCGGACCTTGTAATCCGTCAGCCGCACCTTGCCGACGCGCGGGAAGAACTTGGCCAGGCCCTGGCGCAAGGCCTCGTCGAGCGCGTTCACCGGCCCGTCGCCATCGGCCACCGTGTGGGCGTGGCGGTTGCCCACGCGGACCTTGACGGCGGCTTCGCAGACCGAATTGGCGCCGTCGCGGCGAATCGAGGCGTGGTAGCCCTCGACGGTGAAGAGCAGTTCGGGATTGTGTTCGAGGATGCCCCGGATCAGGAGCGCCAGCGAGGCCTCGGCCGCCTCGAACTCGTATCCCTGGCTCTCGAGTTCCTTCACCCGCCCAAGAATGGCCCGCACCTCGGGCGCGTCGGGCGCAAGATGAAAACCGAGTTCGCGCGCCTTGGCCAGGAGGTTGCTCCGGCCCGACATGTCGCTGACCAAGACGCGGCGCGTGTTGCCCACCGCCTCGGGTTGGATGTGTTCGTAGCTGCGCACCACCCGCTCGACGGCGTGCACATGCATGCCGCCCTTGTGCGCGAATGCGGCGGCCCCCACCCACGGCTGGCGCCCGTCCGGCTTCAGGTTGGCGATCTCGTCGACGAACACGGACAAATCGCGCAGCTTTGGCAGCGAGCCGGCCGGGACGGTGCGGTGCCCGAGCTTGAAATGCAGGATCGGGATCGCGCTGGTCAGATTGCAGTTGCCGGTGCGTTCGCCATACCCGTTGATGGTTCCTTGGACCTGTGTGGCTCCGGCCTCGACCGCCGCCATGGCGTTGGCGACGCCCAAGCCGCAGTCGTCGTGCGTGTGGATGCCGATCGGGACCGCGAGCTCGCGGCGGGCCAACGCGGTCACTTCCGCGATCTCGCGCGGCAGGCGCCCGCCATTGGTGTCGCAGAGCACCACGCGATCCGCTCCCGCCCGCTCCGCGGCCCGCCAAGTGGCCAGGGCATACTCGGGCTCGTCGGCATAGCCATCGAACGAATGCTCGGCATCGTAGATCACGGTCCGTCCGTGCGCCTTGAAGAACGCGATGGTGTCGCTGATCATCGCGAGGTTCTCATCCGGCTTGGCGCGCAGCACCTCGCGCACATGGAGGAGCCATGTCTTGCCGACGATGGTGATGACGGGCGTCTGGGCTTCGAGCAGTTGCCGCAGGGACGGGTCTCGATCGACCGCGATCCCCTTGCGCCGGGTCATGCTGAACGCGGCGAGGCGGGCCCGTCGGAACCTGCGCCGCTGGGCCAGGGCGAAGAACTCGAGGTCTTTGGGATTGCTGCCCGGCCAGCCGCCCTCGATATAGTGGACGCCGAATTGATCGAGCCGTTCCGCGATGCGGAGCTTGTCGGCGACGGAGAAGTTGATCCCCTCGCCCTGACTGCCGTCGCGCAAGGTCGTGTCGTAAATCTCGATGGCCGGTTTCATAGGGGTCCGACGGGGCGGACGCGTGGTATTTAGGCCAAAGCAACCGGGCATGCAAACGGATTGACAGGGAGCTACTTGGTGCCGCGCTTGGCGAGCACGGCGCCGCCGGTGATGCCGGCATCGTCGCCGAGTTTGGAGGCGAGGATCGTGATGCCCTTGTCGGTGCCCTGCATGGCGTAATCGTGGGCGGTTTCGACGATGATGGCCAGCATCTCGTCTTCGAGGGCGTCGATGACCCCGCCGCCAAGAACGACGACGTCGGGGTTGATGAGATTGATGATGTTGGCCACGGCGATGCCTGTGTACTCGGCCGCCTCCTCGATGACCTTCTCGATGAACTTGTCGCCGCGGCGAAGGGCCTTGCGGAGATCGCCGCTGCGCATGTCATCGAGATCGCCGCCCAGCATCTCCGTCAGCACGGTCTTCTGGCCCTCTTTGACGCCCGCCTGGATGCGGCGGAAAATGGCGGTCCGGCTTGCGAGGGCTTCGAAGCAACCGCGATTGCCGCAGCCGCACTTGGGACCGCCCACTTCAAGCACCATGTGGCCGATCTCTCCCGCGGTGCGATTGAAGCCGGAAAAGAGCTTTCCATCGAGAATCAAGCCGGCGCCGATGCCCGTGCCCAGGAAGATGCCGACCATGTGGCGCGGCTTGCCCTTCAGTTCGCGTTCGTACACACCGAGGGTCTGGGCGTTGCAGTCATTCTCGATGAACACCGGGATTTGGATCAGCTTCTCGAGGCTCTTCTTCAGTGGAACGTCTTCCCAGACGAGGTTGGGCGCGAAGATGACGCGTCCCGTCTCGGGATCGGAAGCGCCGGGCGCGCCGATGCCCACGCCACGGACCTGTTTGGGCAGGAGATCGCACTCGTCGATGGCGTCCTGGATGCACCGGGCGACGCGGTCGATGACCGCCTCGGGTCCGCGCTGGGACTTGGTGCTCATCTTGGCCCGGCCGAGGCAATTGAACTTGTCATCGAACACGCCGGCGAGGATTTTCGTGCCGCCCAGGTCAACGCCCACCAGAAAGTCCTTTGAGGTTTCGGCCATAGTTGTCTATCCCTTTCCAATCAGCACGGATTCCACCTTCTCCTGCAGTTCGCTGCTCAGGTCATCGACCGCGCGGTCGCCGTTGACGATCGTGAACCCATAGGTTTTCTGGAGGTACTGGAACTTCTCGACCATCAGTTTCTGGTACTGCACGAAGCTGTCGAACATGTCGCGCGAGAGTCCCAAATCCATGCCGCTTTCCCAGTAGTCGAGGGCATGGTTTTTGGAGAAGTTGCGCTGCACCAGTTCCTCCGGAGAAACCTGGAGGTAGAAGACCGCGTCGGGGACCAGGGCGATGCTGTAGAGGTTTTGCAGCCACTGTTCGTTCATGCCCCGCACCAGATCGCGGGCCATCAGCGTGTAAATATACCGGTCGGCCAGCACCATGAATCCGGACTTCAAGGCCGGGATGATGAGGTTTTCGAGTTGGTCGGCGAAATCGGTGGCGTAGAACAGGCTCAGCGTGGTGCGGCTCAGAACGTTGCCCGCCTGGGCCTTGCTCAACTCCTCGCTGACAAGGGTGGATCGTTTCAATCCCACCTGCACGGTGGCGTGCCCCCGCCCTTCGAGCCAGCGCACCAGCCGGGCAATCTGGGTCGAGCGCCCGGAACCATCGGCCCCTTCCATCACAATGAGCTTGCCGCTCAGCCGGCGGGTGTCGACCCCCAGGATGCCCTGGCCATAGAACCGCTTGGGGGTGGGTTGGGGAACGACCACCAGGGGGCCCGGCGCAGGGCGGCGCCCTTGGCGATGGGCCTTCGACGGTTCGGGAGTGGGGCGTCGCGCCATGATGGACTCAGTGGTTGGGAGAGCCGTAGTCCGAGAGGGGAATGCGGTCGGCGACAAGCCGCCGGACAATCGACTGTTGCGCCTCGACGCTCTGGTTTGCGTCGATGAGATGGAATTGGAACTCGGTGCTCATCGCGAGGTACTGTTCGAGCAGACGGCCCTGGAAGATGCGGAAGCTCTCGTACGGGTCGGACGACAGGCGCAAGTCCATGCCTGCCTCGAAGTACTTCAATTGCGGGCGGCCATCGAGGATGCGCTGCAACGAGACTTCGAGTTGCGCCTTGAACAGAAACGTCAGGTCCGGCAACGCGGCAAAGGCATAGATGCCCCGCACCCATTCCGGCGTGCAGCCGCGCACGACGTCGCGTGCGAAGGCGGTGAACACATAGCGATCGCAGAGAACCAGGTAGCCGGCCCGCAGCAGCGGAACCAGTTGCCGCTCGTAACGGTCGGCGAAGTCGGTGGCATGGATGAGGCTGAAGGTGGTGGGTGTGAGCAGGTTGGTCTTCTTGCCTTTGCTCGTGGCGCTCTTGACGAGGTCCGACGAGTTCCATTCACTGAAAAAGACCTTCAACTCCTGCTGTTCCAGCCACCGCTTCAGAAGGTAAATCTGCGTTGATTTCCCGGAGCCGTCGATGCCCTCGACCGCAATGAGCCGCCCCGGGAAACCCAACTCCGCGAACGTTTTCATCAATCGCGCGTCAACCTAAGGGGGTCCCGCCGCCGATGACAACCCTTTTCCGTCCCATGGCAAATCGGAACAGTCTTGTCACACGGGCGCGGGGTTTCGTACACTGGCGTCCACATTTGGGGTCTGAAGGATTCGAACGATGTCCACGATCCGGCTCAGCGCCGTCGATATCGCCCTGGTGGTCGGCTACCTGGTGGGGATCACGATTCTGGGCGTGTGGTTGGGCCGAGGGATTCGAGGAGGCCGGGATTTCTTCTTGGCGGGCAAGTCCTTGCCCTGGTGGGCCGCGGGCATGTCGCTCGTCGTCTCGGACATCGGAGCCAAGGACATGATCGGCCTGGCCGGGGACGGGTACCGGTACGGGATTGTGATGATGAACTTCGATTTCATCGGCTGCATTTTCCCGGTGTTGATCGCGGCCTTTCTGTTCATGCCCTATTTCTGGCTGGCGGGGGTTTACACGGTGCCCGAGTATCTGGGACGGCGCTACAATTTGGGCGTGCGGACCTTCTTCGCCATCATCTGGGTGCTTTTCATGATGGGCACCCTCGGCACGGTTTTCGTGAGTGCCGCGGCGATGTTCGAGGGGTTGCTGGGCTGGAGCTTCTGGTTCTCCGTGATGCTCACGGCGGTTGTCGTGGGGCTGTGCACGGCCCTGGGCGGTTTGCGCGCTGTCGTTTTCACGGAGTCGATCTCGTGCGTCGTGCTTACCGCGGGCGCGGCTTTGATCTGCGGCTTGGGCCTGGCCAAGGTCGGCGGGTGGGCTCATCTCCAGGAGACGATCGGTCAGATGGCCTGGACGCAGCATCACCTGACCCTGCTGCCGCCGGCCGATCACCCCGTCTATCCGTGGCCGGCGGTGTTGTTGGGCCTGGGGTTTGTGCTGGGACCGGCTTACTGGATTGGCAACCAGGCCATCGTGCAACGGACGCTGGGCACGCGCACCCAAAACGAGGCGCGGGCCTCGTATGTGTTTTGCGCGGCGATCAAGTTGGTGTTTCCGATTCTCCTGGTCGTGCCGGGCCTGGTTGGCGTGGCGCTGCTGGGCCCGGAACTGGGCCAACCGGGAAAGGACTGGGACGGGAACCGCGTCTTGCCGATGTTGGTGGTGCGTCTTCTGCCGCCAGGCGTGTTGGGCGTGGTGATGGGCGCCTTCTTCGCCGGGGTCATCTCGAATCTCGATTCCTATGTCAGCTCGGCGAGCACGATGGTGGTCACGGACTTGTACCGCACATTCATCCGCCGACAGGCCACGGATCGCGAATGCCTTCTGGTGGGCCGGTGGCTGGTCGTCGCCTTCCTTGTGGGGGGCGTGGCCATCAGCTACCCGATCAAGACAGGCTTCGGCTCCGTGTTCGAGGCCTTCCAGACGTTTCTCTCGTTCTTCCAAGGACCGCTTCTGGCCCTCTTGTTGCTGGGCATGTTGACCCGGCGCGCCACACCGTGGGGCGGTGTGGCCGGCATGATCGTCGGCGTGTCCACGTCGGCCGTGTTGAATTCGGCCGAACTGCTGCTGGGAGTGCCCGGCGGAATCCCCTTTCTGTGGACGGCGTGGTGGTCGTTTGTGGCGGCGCTGGCCGGGGTCGTCGTCGTGAGCGCGTTCACCTCAGGCCATGACGAGGCACGGCTGCGCGGTTTGGTGTGCTGGTTGCCGGCCGGGGAAGGGAACAAGCCATGAGTTCGCTGTCGGAGTCTGTCGGCGTGCTTTGGCTGCTTGCGGCTGCAAGCGGGGCGGGTTGGGTGGGCAAGGCGGCGTTCATTGGCGTGTTTGTCGCCTTGATCGTCCTGCTCGCCAGCCTGCCGGCCAGGATGCTCGGCGAGACCGAATGCCGCCCAGCGCTCTGGCGGAATGTCCGCGCCTGGGCCATTCTCGTCGCCGCCGCGCAGATTCTCATTTACACTCTCTGGGGCTAGCCCGCATAGCAGTTCTCTTGCGAAGTCTGAGTGCCCTGTGCACCATCGGGGTGTGAAACATGCGGGCCAGGGACTGGCGATTGCGCTGGTGATTCGCAGGAGGCGCGCTAGGATGTCGGTCGATTCCAAATGAAGAAGACCAAGAGCCCGAGGCCTCAATCCGAACGCGATGGAAACGCCGACAGGGAATCGAGTCGGCGGACATCGGGGTCTTCGAAGGATGTGGCTCGGCCGGAGGGGGGGGAGGGTTGTGTGAATCCAGCGCACGGCCAATTGGAGCATCAGGTCCGGGAGCGGACGCGCGATCTCGAGGCGGCGATCGAGCGATTGCGTTTGCGCGAGAACGAAACGCGCACGCTGGTCGAGAACTCGCAGGATTTAATCTTCCGCTTCGATCTCGAGGGCCGGCACATCTATGCGAATCTTGCCGCGGCGAAGCTCTACGGCAGGAATCTCGACGACCTGCGGGGGAGGCGGATGCGGGATTTGGGCACGGGGCGGGAGACATGGGAATCGGCGCGGGCGATCTTCGACCGGGTGGTGGCGAGCGGGGCGGAAGCGGGCGGCCAGATCGCGCATGGGACTGGCGAGAGGAGGCGCTATTACGACACCCGGTTTGTGCCGGAGTTCGGGGCGGACGGCGTGCTGGCGTCGATCCTGGTCGTGGCTCGGGACGTCACGGAGCGCGTGCGCATGGAAGAGCAGGTGCA
>DAOOQY010000113.1:0-9275 GCA_035389025.1 Verrucomicrobiota bacterium | reverse complement strand
CGTGCGATGACGAGCATTTTGTCGCGGCCGTAGTCGTAATGGTGCGATAGCAACTCCAGGATCCGTTCGGCATACTCCTGCGCCGGTGCCGTGGCGGAGAGGACCTTGAACCAAGCCGGCAACACCTTGTCCCAGTCGACGCCGACTTGCCACGAGCCGCCCTCGTCCGCGAAGAAGATGACGTCATCGCGGCACTCATCGATGTGGTCAAGCAGACCGAAGAGGATGTCCATGGCCTGACGCACTTCCGTCGGCTCACCCTTCCTGGCGTCACGCACGCAGCGATCGAGCAGCCGATGGTGCTCGGCAATCCATGCGCTCGTCCCCGTGGACTGCTGCGTGCAGTTCTTGGAGTTGACGTCGAATGACCTGTAGTACTCGCCGGCCAAACTGGCCTTCTCGAAACCCTGCACGTCGGCAAGCAAGCTCGACTTCGTCGCCTCTTCCGCGTCCGGGCGCAGCCGTTTCAGGTCGAGGTACTTCTTTGCGATCTTGTGGAGTTTGGCCGGGGGCAGAAGATCGATGGCGTCGCTGAGCATGTAAAAGATGTACTCGTTGCCGAGCTTGCGAATCGCGGCGCGCAGCTTGTCGCGGTCGATCTGGATGGGTTCCCGTTTCATGGTTGCCTCCCACTTCAGAGATTCTCAATCCTCCGCATCATCGCCGAGCGGCGCGCGTACCGCGCGCGGAAGGCGGTGAGTCTTTCCTGGAATCTGGCGCTCTGGCCGGCTTGCGCGTGGACCGTGATCCAATCGCAACCGAGCGTCGCATTCCCCTCGCGGGGGAACTTCAGGGTCCACAGGGTGGCGCAGATGCTCATGATGGGTTCATGCCCAACTCTCGCAGATATTGGTGATGCCAATCAACACACGGCCGCCCTGGCCCTTCAGGAAGGCACACAGCGCCTCGCCGCAGCGCAGGAGTTGTGCGGCGGACTTCTTGAACTCCACCGTTTCGGACTCGCCCGTGGCAACGATTCTCTCTGATTCGGCCGGTTGCACCGCTGCTCCATTGTGTCAGTGACTGCGACCATCATCATGAACTCGCGCCTGTGTCACGTCCATGCAGTTCCTCCCGGCGTCGAACCCGGAGAAGACCAAAGCGATGACGGGCCGGTCCCGCAGTGAGACTGAACGTCGCGCTGGGCAGCCGCGCACGATCACGGAACCGCTCTGGCCCGCTCGGACGCGAGCGCCCAATAGATGGCGGCTTGCAGCACGCCGCTGGCGGGCATGATCGGAACATCGTACCCCGGCACGCGGACGCAAGCGTCTGTCAACGGCCAACCAAGGTTCAGGTACACGATATTGCTGGCGGGCTGCGCGGGTTGAACCGGCTGCACGGTCGTGTAGACCAGCTTCACTCCCGATGCGCCGGCCCAGTCCACGAGCTTGCGCGGGCCGTATTGATAGCCGAGGTAGAGAACAAACTCCGGCGGGTGTGCCGCATCGACCAGGACCTTGTCTTCCCAGGCCGGGGCTTGCTCGAACCTGCCGCACGGGATCGAGCGCGGGTCCTCTGCATGCCGCGGGAACATGTGGCCGGTGACCAGGATCGTGCTCGAGTTCGAAGAAGCCTGCCGCCACCACTGGGCGGCCTGGACAATTCGGGGCATTTGCGTGCTCTGGATTCCTGCAAGCATCCGGCTGATCTGGCTCAGGTATTCTCGCCCGAGGACGCCGGGACCGATGGGCTGAATGACCAAATCATCATGGAACCGCTTCCCTTGGTATTTCTTTCCGCGTTCGGGGCCGCCTGGCAGGCCGTAGCTTTGATAGAGAACAGGCATCTTGCCACGCCGCGTGCAGGCGGCGACGAACTCCCCGGTCCAAATCCACAGGTCACTGACATTGGCGACGGTATCCAGAGGGAAACGGTCTGCAAAGACGCCCGCGGGCGAATGGAATCCCACCACTCTCACGCCCTTCTTCTCCCATTGAGTGATTTTGTCGGAATCACTTTCAACCAGTCGACCCGGCACGGCGAACAGGATGACATCGCGGTTGGTTGGCGACGGTTCCCCCAACGGGGCGACGGACATCAAGCCCCCGGCGCGCCCGCAAGCCTCGGCAACGAAGTCCCCCTGCCGGCCCGCCGCCCAGAGGTTGCCTCCAGCCAGGAAATCCCCAGCCGCCTGCTCCGCGGACTGAGTGATCGCGGCCATATTTGTGCTCGCGCGGCTGAGGGCTTCTTGCAGGCGGGACACATAGGATCCCGCCCCGGCATCGGCGGCCAAGACCCAGTGCAAGCTGCAGATTGCGCAGACGGTGTGTGCGAGGATTTTGCTCATTTGCTTCTGTGTCGATGCAGGGTCTGTCAACCGGTCCTTACGATTATCGTGAAACCTGGGCTCGAGTTCAATCCAGGATGAACGAGATTCAATGCGAGAGACGCGCCGAGGATGAACAGAGCCACCCACACGGCGTGCAGTGTGCCGCCCGGAACCAGGGCGACCGCGAGTCGGATCGGATTGGACTCACGGTGAGGTTCTGGCGCGGTAAAACCGATGGCCAGTGGACAGCGGCGTGGGATCGTAGAACTCCATCCGGCCCGCCACGTTCGGGACGATCAGGATGTCTTCCCACGTGACCAGATTGCTGGACGCTTCGATCACGTACGTGGCTTGCTCCACACCTTCCAGGGCCAGTTGCGCGCGCCCGAGTTGGGCATCGAACAGCGCCTCCAACCGGCACGTGGCGTGGGCAGTGCCGCCGCCGGTGATCGCCACGTTCACACCGTCGAAGCAGGCCGTGCCTCCAAAGGCACACTCACGCTGCCACGGGTCGTCTGGCGGTGTCAGTTCATAGGAGAAGGTGCGCGGCGTGCGGTCCGCGAAAGGTCCCCATTTGAGTTTGTTGTTCCAACCGTCGTGAACCCCGCCCGCATCCGCTCGAGGCTGCCAATCCCACGGCACCTGTTCTTCGACGGCGTAACTGGTGACCTGCTCGGCGGGCACCACGCGGATCGTCACGGTGAAGGAAACACCAGGAAGGAACAGAGCGGGTGCCTGGCGCGTGGCCGTGCCCGACGGGAGTGGCTCCGGCAGCCACACGCATTGCGGGAACGGCGCGCCGAAGTTCAGCCAGTTCAGCGCCGGCTCATTCGTATCGGCGCGCGTCTGAAACCAATACGCGTCGTTGCCCAGCCCTAACGCGAGCGCGCGCGTGGCGAAGTCAATCGGGATAGGGTGTGGTCCTTCGGGCCAGGAGTTGCCACACCGCCACGCGGCCGCGTAGCTCTCCGCTTCGACGCGCGAGACACGGCCATCCCTCGGGCCAAGGTCCGCCGGGAACAGTCCGCCCGAGCCGACCACGCTATCTCCCAGGATGGGGAGTTGGACTGCGTCCGCCTCGATGAATCCGCTGATGGTGTTCGGCCGCAGGCAATCGCCCGGCGGAATGAGGATCGTGTAGCTCAATGTGCGCGGCTGCTGATCCGTGAACGGTCCAAACCGCACCTCGCCGGTGGCCGCATCATACACGCCGCCCTGGGAAATCTGTGCCACAGGTCCGAGTTGTGGTTTGTCTTCGACAGTGTAGCTGACCACGTTGGGGGGTGGTGTGGCCGCCAGGTGAACGCTGTAGCCGGCGATCTTCCGGAGCACAAACGGCGCGATGCCGCCCGGGTCTCCGTTCAGGCGCACCAGGTTGGCAAAAGGCAGAGCGTTAAAGCTCTCGAAGTTGCCACCCGCGAGAATCTGCCCATTGGGTAACACGGCCAGTGAGTCCACCACGCCATAGCCGGCGCCTTCGCCGGCGAAGAAACTCCGCTCCAGTGAGCCGTCCGCCCGGAGCCGCGCCAGACCAACCATCGGTCCGTCGTCCGGCACGCGAAAGCTGCCCCCGATCAGGATGCAGCCGTCGGGTTGGAGGGCAAAGGCATTCACGTACAGATACGGTTGCTCGATGGCAAAGCTCTCATCCAATGCGCCGGACGGATGGAGGCGGATCAGACCCCGCAAGTCGCCGAGGCTGAAGTGACCTGACAGCAGAAGCTTCCCGTCGGGTTGCAGTGCCATGGCGAAGAGGCCGCTGCAAAGCCGTGTGGCCTCCGGGTCGAAACTGGGGTCCACTTCACCAAAGTCGGTCAACCGCGCCAGGTGCTGCCGTTGCACTCCATTCAAGTGCGTGAACACCCCGCCGACCAGGACTTTGCCATCCGGCAAGGCCAGGAGGTTGTTCACGAAGCCAGGATACTCTGCGAAGCGCGGCCCCCTGCCCACGTCGAATCCCGCGTCCACGCTACCGTTCGCTTCCAAGCGAACCAGCCCGTTGCGGGGCAAGCTGCCGTTGACGAGCGTGAACTCGCCCCCGACGAGCAGCCTACCGTCGGGTTGCACCGCGAGCGCCAACACTTCCTTGTCGAACTGCGGTGCGAAGGCCGTGTCGAGCGAGCCGTCGGTGTGCAACCGTGCCAGACGGGCGCGTTCAACGCCGTTGACACGGGTGAAGTCTCCGCCGATCAGGATGTCGCCGCTCACGAGCCGCGCGACGGCCAGGATCGGGCCTTCGATCACCGGAGCGAAACCCAGGTCGAGCGAGCCGTCGGCGAGGAGCCGGGCCAGACCGAACCGCTCCGCTCCATCGATACGCACGATGTCGCCGGCCAACAGAATCCCGCCATCCGGCAACGCCAGCAGGTGCGAGACGCCCGTGCCTGCGTGACCAACGTCAACCGCGAGGCTGAATGATCGGTCCACGCCGCCCGGCAGCCCTGCGGTTTCATCGTCCATGATCACCACGGTGGCTTCGGTAATGCGGCCCAGGGTCGCAGGCGGGGCCGGACTATGGAGCGCCACCGTGAAGCGTTCGCTGGCTTCGGCCATCTGGTCGTTGAAGATCGGCACTCGAAGGACCCGGTTGCTCTCGCCCTGGCCGAAGACCAGCGTGCCACCGGGGGCGGCGAATTCGGCTCCTGGCGTGGCGGAGCCGGGAGGTTGGAATGGATAGGAGGAGACCACGTACTCGACGGCGGCGGTGCGGGTCAGGTTGCCGGTGCGCGCGACGGTGATCTGCGCCTCGCCCGCCCCCTCGTCCACCCAGTAGCCTGACGCCGTGAGTGAAATCAGGCTGGGGCAGTCGCAGCAGGTCGTGAAGAGGCGGGCGGCGCTGCGCACCGCGTGACCGTTGATGAGCGTGAGAAAGCCGGCGATCAGCAGCCGGCTATCGGGCTGGAGCGCCATGCTGGAGACGAACTCCCCTTCGCCCGTCTCCGGGTATTTGTACATGCTCGCCTGGAACGTCGCATCCAACGTGCCGTCGGGATTCACGCGCGCAACCAGCGTCTGGCAGGCGTCGTTCAGACGATCGAATCGCCCGCCCACCAGGATGCGGCCTTGCGGATCGAGCGCGAGAGTCCGCACGTCGCAATCGCCGCAGAGGCGCACCTCGGACCTGAATGTCGCATCGAGCGCACCATCGGAGTTGAGTCGCACCAGACCCAGCCCCGGCTCACCCGGAACGGGCTGCAGCACGCCGCCGACAAGGATGCGACCGTCCGGTTGCAGGGCGAGGGCGCTGACACCGCCGTCGGGCTGCAACGGGCAGGCAAATGAACTGTCTGGCGTGCCATCTGCGTTCAACCGCACGAGCAGCAGGGGCGAACCCGGGCTGAAGCCGCTGGAGCTGCCCCCCAGGAGTATCTTCCCGTCGGGCTGCAGCGCGACGGCGCGCACTTGACCCGCGAATTCGGCAGTCACGACGAAGTTCCTATCCAGCGTGCCATGCGGCTCGAGCCGCAGGACAATCAGGTTGGTCGCCTGCCACGTAGCCATGCCACTGCCAGCCACAATGATCTTCCCGTCGGGTTGAACGGCCAAGGCGCGGGTCTCGCCGAAATCCACGTCGCTCTCCGGCTGGAAACCCCAGTCCAATGAGCCGTCCGCTTCGAGACGTGCGATGTGCGGTCGCCAGGCCCTCCCCACCGCCGTGAAATCGCCCGCCACGAGCAGTCGGCCATCGGGTTGGCGGACCACGGCGCGGACGACTGTGCCATGCAGTTCTGGCGCAAAGTCCGGGTCCAGCGCGCCGTCGGGCCGGAGCCGTGCGAGGCCCCGCCGCGCTTCCCCCTGCACGAGCCAGAAGCTGCCGTAGAGGAGGAGGTTGCCGTTGGGCTCGAGGAGCAGATGCTCCAACTCCGCTTCGTTGGCGTACCCCTGAGCCGTGCGCACGCCGCTGCCGACATTGAAACTGGTGTCCAAACTGCCGGCGCAAGTGAGCGTGGCCCCGGACGGAAAGACGCCCTCTTCAGCAGGGCGCACAATGGACTCATGAGGCGGTTGGTGCGGGGGTGGCAGCGCACCGAACGCGACCAGGCGGAGCGAAAGGGCGAGTTGCCAGCCGCCGACCGCCAGCAGGGTTGTTAGCGATGATCTCGACCGTGTCTGTTCACAAAGGCGGGTGTTCATTGGAATGTGTGCACCGGCAAGCGTTTGCAGGACGACAGCGCAGGATCGAACCAGGCCGCCTCCCCCTCACGGTCGTGTTGCCTGCGCTGAATGCTCTCACATCAAGGCTCCAAGGTCAGCCACCTGAAGGCGGCATATTCGGTGCCAATTCATCCGCGCCGCCGGGGCAATGGCAGTTGGTCGCGTTCGGGTTGGCGACCGAGCGAATGATCCCCTGGGCGAAGCTGGCTCACACCTCGACAGCGGTGCCGACACCCAGCACCGAGTGGGCTTCTGGGATCGGGACGGCGGGGGTGTCCTAACAGGGGGACGCGGTGGCCGAGCGTGTGGCTGCCGACGACGCGATGGTGCTTGTCATGCCCCCAGTCCCCTGCGAGAAACCGATCTGCGCGCCGCGCGGCTCGACCGGTTGGACGCATCTTGACCGGTGGGCTCAAACGTATGACTCCTGCATCTGTGTGCCGATGGCTGATCGCTGGACTGGCCATGGTGCTGCCGAACGCCGGGGGGCAGGGCTGGCACGGGCCGCAGGCCCTTCCCTTCTTTCGCGCGACGGAAGTGCAGGGACTGGCCTGGACGCAGCGGGTGCACTCCGCCTCGTGTGAGTTCAATCTGGGCCGCATCGGGTCCGCCGCGCGTCTCTACGCCGCCGATCACAACGGGCGATCGCCCGCGGATTGGCAGAGCTTCACCAACGACCTCATCTGCCTCAATCCCCAGGGGCCGCAGATGCTCTACTGTCCTGCGGATACGGCCCATCTCCCTGTGGTTGACTGGGAAAGCGTCAACCTGGCCGCCATCAGCTACGAGATCGTGTCCCCCGGCCTGGGCGAAGCGGACTGGCAACGGGTATTCGCTCGGTGTGTAGTGCATGACAACGTCGTCTTCGGAGACGGCGTAGTCCAAGCCGCCCGCCCCCACGATCGACGTCCGATCCCGATGGCGCGCGTCGACACACCGGTCTTGAACCTCATGACTCATCGGACCGTCGCTGACGCCAATTGGTCGCTCCAGTGCCTGAGCCAATTAAGGCAGATCGGTCTGGCCGCCCGGCTCTACGCTAACGACAACAACGATCGGTTGCCCCCGAGTTTCCAGGCTATCACGAATGAACTTGGCCGGGCCTATCTCCTGATCTGTCCGGCGGACCTGTTGCGAACCAGGCCAACCAGCTTTGCGGAGCTCGACCTGGGCACAGTGAGCTACATCCTCGATGCGCCGGGGAAGCAGTTGTTCCCCGGAGAGGTCGGGGTGCGAGTGGTGAGTTGCCGCCTCCACGGGCATTCCGTGGACTGCGAAGGCCTGACCCGGAGCGGCACGAACCGCTACCCGCCGCGCCTCATCGTCGGGCATCCGTTGAGCCAGACGGTGACGCCCGGGCAGTCCGCGAAGTTGGTGGTCCTGACCGGAGATTCAACCTTGGGGCCTTTCCGCTTCCAGTGGCGGCGCCTGGAACTGTTCGATGCCGCCGGCCTCGCCTTCACCAATATTCAGGTGTTAGCCGGCGCGACCAACCGAACCTGCGAGCTCACTTCCGCCACGGCGAGCGACGAAGGCTACTACGATGTGGTCGTCGAAGATGCCCTGGGCGGGCGTCAACTCAGCCATCTGGCGTACGTGCGGGTCGAATCCATCGCCGAGCCGTTGGCAATCGACGGCTGGGAGAACATCGCCTGCGGCGTCAATCTCAGGAACCTGTTCCTGGCATCGCGCCTCGCGCAATCCAGTCGCCCAACGGAACCGGACGACATCCTCCTCAGCAAGGTGTCCGAACTCGCCCCTTTCCTGGGCTGGCCGCTCGCCCTGTATTGCCCGGCCGACGCCCAGGGCGTGGCCCCTGACTCCTGGGAGGGTGTGAACGCGATCGACACCAGCTACCTCATCAGCCGAGGCGTGAGCACTGACAATACGAACCAAGTTTTCGCCACGTGCAAGGTTCACGGCCACCAGATTCTCTCCGATGGCCGGCAGCTCCGCCCCGGGCTCGCCGCAATTCGTCCAGAAATCGAGTGTCCCACCCCGCTGCCGGAGGGCAGAATCAGTCTGACCGTTCGCGGAATCGCGGGGCTTGAATGTTCGGTCGAGGTCTCGACCGATCTCCGGGCCTGGACCTCCTCGGCCCGAGGTTGGCTGGATGGCGGCCAACTTCGCCAGATCGATGCCGGCGGGGCAGAGCCGGGCGCCCGATTCTACCGCGCCAGGTACCGATAGAAGGGTTTGGGGTCCGAGCCCACAGGGCTTCAGCCGAGCCTCGGGCCGCGGAGAGTTCATCTTTGATGCGCCAGGTTTCCTGGAGCACCACGTCGCCTGTTGGCTTGGCGCTCCGGGTTTCAGTCGTTGTCTTCATCGGCGTTTTTCAGCAGTTCTTCCGGCGTGCAAATCACCGGCAGCGGGCAGCCTGAAGGCGCTGAGAGATGGGACCTCCAGGCAAACCAACCGTGTCCGATCTTGCGTTGGGCGTGAAGCCCGTCATGTTCTGAAGCCGATGCACGCCGACTGTCGCTCATACCAGCCGATGCACGCCGCGAGCCGTCGTCCTGTTGGCGGTCGGCGGTCTGACTGCATCTCGGACCGCGCACCAAGCGTTCGACTCTTCCAGGGCATCGTTTGCCTGGTGTTTTCTCTTCTCCCAACCGCGTTTGTCTGTCCGGCCGCCGTCTTCAACCTCAAGGTGGTTACCGACGCCTCGCCCGACTATTCGGACTTGCCGTCCCTGATCCGCAGTATCGCGGGCAAGTGGGGGACGCCCGAACAGAAGTGCTGGGCCGTGTTTTATTGGAATCATATCGCCCGCCGGCAAACCGCGCCCATGGAACTGCACGGGATGGCCCTAACCGACCCCATCCGTCAGTTCAACGACTACGGGTAC
>DAOOQY010000112.1:0-9282 GCA_035389025.1 Verrucomicrobiota bacterium | reverse complement strand
CCGGATCGGCGGTTGGCCGTCCCTCGCCGGAGATTGCCGATCACCTGTTGCTGCGTCGTATCGGGCGCGGCAGTTATGGCGAGGTCTGGCTGGCGCGGAACGTTGTAGGCACGTACCGGGCGGTGAAGATCGTCCATCGCGACGCCTTCGAGGACAGCCGCCCGTACGAGCGTGAATTCGCCGGAATTCAGAAGTACGAACCCATCTCCCGCACGCACGAGGGCCTGACGAACCTGCTGCAGATCGGGCGCGCGGACGCCGCCGGCTACTTCTACTACGTGATGGAGTTGGCGGACACCGCGGCGCCGTCGAACGCCGGGGAAAGCGCCGAGGCGGAGGCGTCGGGGATGCGCGAGCGGAGTCTTGCCGCCATCCCTCCGTCTCCCGCCACGTGCTCGATGGCTCCGGACTCCTACGTGCCTCGCACCCTGGGCCACGAGCTGAAGTCGCGGGGGCGGCTGCTGTCGGAGGAGTGCCTGCAAATCGGGATCACACTGGCCGACGCCGTCGAGCATCTGCATCGCAACCGGCTGGTCCATCGCGACATCAAGCCGTCGAACGTCATTTTCGTGAATGGACGCCCCAAGCTGGCGGACATTGGTCTTGTCGCAGAGATGGGCGCGACGAAATCGTTCGTCGGGACGGAGGGGTTTGTGGCGCCGGAAGGTCCCGGAACACCCCGGTCGGACATCTTCAGCTTCGGCAAGTTGCTCTACGAAATGGCCACCGGCAAGGACCGCGGCGATTTCCCGGCCCCATTGACGAATCTGGGGGCATTGCCGGATCAGGCGCGCCTGTCGGAACTGAACGAGGTCATCCTCAAGGCGTGCGAGCCGAATCCGGCGCGGCGGTACGAGAGCATGGCCGCTCTGCGAGCCGAGTTGTTGCTGGTGCAGGCGGGGGAATCGCTCCGGCGGACGCGCGTGCTCGAGCGGCAATTCCGGTGTTTCCGCCGTGCGGCGGTCCTTGCATTGGTGGCGATACTGACTGCGATCGTGGGCTTTCTGCCGATACAGCGTGAGCGCGAGGCGCGGCTGCGCGCCGAGCGCGAACGCATGGTGTGGTTGACCCAGTTCGAGGCCCAGAACGTCGAGCAGTTGTTCGCCAATGATCATCCCCGCGAGGCGATCGCGAGTCTGGCGGGATTGCTGCGGGAAGATGCGGCGAACCAAGTCGCGGCCGAACGGCTGCTCCACGCGCTCACGGATCGGTCGTTTGCCCTGCCGCTCACCCCCGCGCTCCAGCACACCGACGGCGTGGCGATCGTTCGTTGGAGCGCCGATGGCGAGCGGGTCGTGACAGCCTCGCAGGACGGCAGCGCACGTGTATGGGACGGACGGACCGGCCAGCCCGTCACGCCGCCGCTCCGGCATTTCGGACCTGTGCGCTGGGCGGAATTCAGTCCGGAGGGAGAGCGCGTGGTAACGGCCTCAGACGATGGCACGGCTCGAGTGTGGGACGTGGCCGCAGCTTCGGCGAGCGCGTCGATTGCGGAGGGCCGAGTTCCCGGAAGCCCTGATTCGAGTGAACAGGGGCTCGCGGCTTGGCCCGCCGAAGCGGCAACCGGGCCTCAAGCATCCGCATCTGGCGATCCTGAGCGGAGGCGGCAGCTCGTCCCTCCGAACCGTGCGGCTCGCCAGGTCTTGGTCCTCGAACACCAAGGACCGGTCGTGATGGCGAACTTCAGTCCCGATGGACTGCGCGTCGTCACCGCTTCCACGGATGCCACGGCCCGCCTCTGGGACACGCGGACCGGTGAACCAATCGGCGCGGTGTTGGGCCACAAAGACCGCGTGAACGCGGCTCGGTTCAGTCCCGATGGGCATTGGGTGGTGACCGTCTCCGACGACGGGACCGCGCGGGTCTGGGATGCGGAACTGGGGGAACCGGTCGGCGGCGCATTGACGCACCCAGGCGGGGTGGCATGGGCCGAATTCAGCCCCGATGGCGTGCAGTTGGTCACCGCCGGGCGCGATGGCGTGGCGCGGATTTGGGTGCGGCACGCAGGAGAGGACGTGTCAGTCCTTCCCGCGCAACGTAGCCGCGGACGTCAGTCCGCGCCGTCTCGGGTCTTCGAAAGCGGTGACCAACGCCGGCTGACGCCGGGGGCTGCGGAGTTCAAGGCCCAGCCGCCTCTCGAACACCAAGAGCCGGTGGTCATGGCCAGCTTCAGTCCGGACGGCCTGCGCGTGGTGACGGCCTCGGACGATGGCACGGCGCGCGTGTGGGATGCCCGCAATGGCCGTCCCGCGACAGAACCGTTGAAGTGCGGCGACAAAGTCCGCGCCGCGCGGTTCAGTCCAGATGGACTCCGCGTGGTGACGGCCTCGGCGGACCAGACGGCCCGGGTCTGGGATGCCTTTGATGGCGAGGCCTGGACCGAGCCGTTCGCGCATGGGCATCGGCTGACCTGGGCGGAGTTCAGTCCGGACGGCACGCGGGTGGCAACGAGTTCGGAGGATGGAAGCGCTTGTGTTTGGGATGTGCGGCTGGGGCGGGCTCTGCGCCGACGTGTCCAACTCGGGCAGGCCGTCGAAGAGGCTCTGCCCAGCGCGGATGGTCGTTGGTATCTCGTCGGCCTCTTGCCCGATCGCGGCACGCCTGACTGCGCCGTCGATGTCCGCCGCTCCGACGAGGAGACGGACGTTACGCTATCGGTCCGGTTCCCCGGCGTGGCGTCCCACTTCCGCTACAGCCCGGACGAACAGCGCGCACTGGCGGTGACGGATGACGGGTTGTTGCGCATCTGGGCTGTAGCCTCGGGCAAGTTGGTGGACGAACCGCTGCCGGTGGGCGGGCGGGTCCACACAGTCGAATTCAGTCCAGATAGCAAGTGGATCGTGACGGGGGGCACTGATTGCCTGGCCCAGCTTTGGGAGGCCGCCAGAATCCTTGAAACCCCGGACCTGGTTCGATCAGGTCAAGTTCAGCCCTCCTCCCTTCCGTATTTCGAGGATTCTGCTGAGCGAGGCGCGGGAGGGGAATGGGGAATCACTGGGGTTGCGCATGAAGTCGAGGACTTGGACGGGTCTAAGAGGCGCCTCGCTCGAGTGAGGCGTGTGGGCGGCGGCCTGCCCCATGATGGGGAAGTGTGGTCGGCGAGATTCAGTTCCACGGCAGACAAGCTGGTCACTGCGTCGGGCGATGGGGTGACGCGCCTATGGTCCGTGCCCGAGGGCCGGCTGCTGCGGGAACTGCGTGGGCATCGAGGGGCGGTGTATCATGCCGAGTTCAGTCAGGACGGACGCCGCGTCGTGACGGCGGGGGACGACCTAACCGCGCGCATCTGGGATGCCGAAACCGGCCAGGCCCTGGGCCAGCCGCGGTGGCACGAGCGAAGCGTACGGTTCGCTTGTTTCAATCGGGAGGGAACACGGCTGCTGACGTTGACGGAGGGAGACGCGGCGTGGCTTTGGGACCTGACCAAGCCACGAGGCCGGGGCAATCCTCTGCCGTTGCGCGATCGGATCGTCGCCGCCGAGTTCAGCCCGGATGGCCGCTGCGTGTTGGCCCGATCGAGCGCTGGAGCACAGGCGGCTCGACTCTGGGACGTGATGACGGGCCGTCCGCTGAGCGAACCCCTGTCGCACGCCGGGCCGGTGCGCCGCGCTCATTTCACCGGAGACGGCACGCGCGTGCTCACGGGGGCGAAGGACGGCACCATCACCTGGTGGGAAGTGATGCGGCTGCCGAGTCCGGCGCCGGCTTGGCTGCCCGAATTGGCGAGTCTTCTTGTGGGGGAACGGACCGACGCGGATGAAGCGGCGCACCAACCGGGCGCGCACCGGTTCAAGGGCGTTCGTGCCGCGATCGCGGCGACGGCAGCCAGCGACGTGTACGGGCAGTGGGGCCGATGGTTTCTGGCTGACCGACGGGAGCGGTTTGCGGCGCCGTCCGGGGAAAAGACGGTGGCCGATTATGTCGCGCGCCAGATGTTGACGCGGCAGGTGGGGCCGCTGCTCGACGTACTGCGGTTGCAGCCCACGAACGCCGTCGCTTTGTCGCGTCTGGCGGCAACGGCCCGGCGCGGAACGGCGGAAACGAATGCCTTGTTGCTGAGCGCGGTGAGCAATCAGGTGGCCCGGTTGGCGGAATGGAATCCGCGGGACCGCGTGGCCTTATGGGCGGCGATCGACAACTGGGCGCAAGCAGGCCGGTGGGATGATGGATTGGCGACGATGGACCGCGTTCTGGCGAGGGAGCCGGAGACGATCAACGGTTGGATTGGGCGCGGCGTTCTGCTGGATTGGAGTGGGCGGCAAGAGGAAGCCCGTCTGGCCTACGCCAGGGCCCTGGGATGCGCGGACCGTTCCGCTTCAACTCCTGACGTGTTGCGGCAGACAATGCTGCTCAACCGGGCCGCGTTGTTGAGGCGGTTGGGGCGTCAAACGGAGGCGGTGGCCGACTACCCGAGTCCGTGGAACATCCCGCCCCGGGACACAGCACTCGAAGCGCGGGCGATCGACCTCTCCGCCTTCTACAATGCGGCGTTCGACGAGGCGTGGTATGACTGGCGGGCGAGCGGCAACCGGAGTTTGCTGTCAGCCTGGAACGCGGTGCAGACGGGTGGTTTGGGGTGGCCGAGGGAATTCGTGAGTGGAACGCCGTTCGATCCGCGTGGCCTCATCCAGGCGGGCAATCCGATCCTGGATCGGGACGCGCCCGGCTTTCCGCGCGAGGTTCGCGGAATGCCAATCGGGCAGCGGGCAACTCGACTCTGCTTCATCCACGCCGCGCACGGTGTTGCTCCTGACGGCACGCTGGTGGGCCGTTATGTGGCGCACTTTGGCGATGGCGGACAGTGCGAGATTCCGATCCGGTATGGTGAAGAGGTGCGGGCGTGGCGAATCCGCGATGACCCGGCGGAAATCGAACGACACGACTGGGAGCATAAGACCGAGCCGAACCCGGCGGATGAGGTGGTGCGGCTGTTCAGCACGTGGTGGGCGAACCCGAGGCCGGAAGTCGAGATCAGGAGCCTCGATTTGGTGTCGGAGGGGGCGGCCGCAGCGCCCTTCCTGGTCGCGATCACCTCCAGATGAGGGCGTGGGAGGTGCTGCGACGACACGGCCGTCCGGTTCTTAAGCGGCGGACGCGTTGCTTACGCAGGTGTGAAACGCATTGTGCCGCCTTGCCGCGCACAAACTGGCCCGGGAAACGGCCAGGATGAGTTGGGATTCCGCCCGTCGGTTGACAGCGCGGAATTGCGATCGCACTCTGTCGCCCTGTTGCCATGAGTATTCCAGCCGCCGTGGTCGAACTCGCCGCCCGCTTCGAGCGGAACCTCGAAGCCTACCGTTCCGGCCAGTACAACGAGACGCAACTGCGCCGCGAATTCCTCGACCCTTTCTTCAAGGCGCTGGGCTGGGACATCGACAATGAGCAGGGCTTGGCCGAGGCCTACAAGGACGTCGTTCACGAAGACCAACTCCGGGTCGGCGAGGCCACCAAAGCCCCGGACTACTGCTTCCGGGTCGGGGGCACGCGCAAGTTCTTCCTCGAAGCCAAGAAGCCGTCGGTCGCGCTCAAGGACGAGCCGGCGCCCGCCTTCCAACTGCGCCGCTACGCCTACACCGCCAAACTTCCGCTGAACATCCTGTCCGATTTCGAGGAGTTCGCCGTCTATGACGGACGCTTCAAGCCGCACAAGGATGATCCCGCCGCGACCGCCCGCGTCTTCTTCTGCACCTTCCGCGACTACGCGGAGAAGTGGGACTGGATTGCGTCCATCTTCAGCCGCGACGCGGTGTTGAAAGGGGCGTTCGACCGGTTTGCCGATTCGAGCAAGTCCAAGCGCGGCACGGCGGAATTCGACGCGGACTTCCTCGGCACCATCGAAGGTTGGCGGCTGGACCTGGCGCGCAACCTCGCGTTACGCAATCCCAAGTTGACCCAGCGCGAACTCAACTTTGCCGTTCAGCGCATCATTGATCGCATCATCTTCCTGCGCATCTGCGAAGCGCGCGGCATCGAGGATCATGGCCGGCTGCAAGCGCTGGTCAACGGGGACCGCATCTACCCGCGCCTGGCCGAACTCTTCCAGGCCGCCGATGCGCGCTACAACTCCGGCCTGTTCCACTTCCAACCGGAACCGGGCCGCCGCGAGCCGCCCGATGAACTGACGCTGGCCCTCGATATCGACGACAAGCTCCTGCGCGATTTGCTGCGCGGGCTCTACTACCCCGACAGTCCCTATGCCTTCGACGTCATTTCGGCCGACATTCTCGGCCAAGTCTACGAGCAGTTTCTGGGCAAGGTCATCCGGTTGACCGAAGGCCACCGCGCGGCGGTCGAGGAGAAACCGGAGGTTCGCAAGGCCGGTGGCGTTTACTACACGCCCACCTACGTGGTGGACTACATCGTGGGGCAGACGGTGGGCAAACTGGTCGAGGGCAGGACGCCCAAACAGGTGTCAGCTTTGCGCATTCTCGACCCTGCCTGCGGTTCCGGCTCCTTCCTGATCGGCGCCTATCAATTCCTGCTGGACTGGCATCGGGACTGGTACACCGCCCACGACCCCGCCAAGTGGTCCCGGGGCAGTCGACCCGCGGTGGTGCAGACGGGCAAGGGTTGGGTGCTCACCATCGCCGAGCGCAAGCGCATCCTCCTGAACCACATTTTTGGCGTCGACATTGACGCGCAGGCGGTCGAGGTCACCAAGCTCTCCCTGCTGCTCAAGGTTCTGGAGGGCGAAACCGGCCAGACCCTCCAGACGATCTTCCGCCTCTTTCG
Source organism: Verrucomicrobiota bacterium (assembly GCA_035389025.1). Lineage (GTDB taxonomy): Bacteria > Verrucomicrobiota > Verrucomicrobiia > Limisphaerales > J093 > MWFF01. The sequence continues at coordinate 2,550 of DAOOQY010000112.1, read as the reverse complement.
CGAGCGCGCGTTGCCGGACCTGGGGGACAACCTCAAATGCGGCAACGCGCTGATCGGGCCGGATTTTTACCAACAAGAGCAACTTGGGCTCCTGGATGAGGAGGAGCGCTACCGCATTAACGTTTTCGATTGGCACGCCGAGTTTCCGCGGGTGTTCCGGCGGGCGGAGGGCGTCACGGAACTCAAGGAACCCGCCGCCGCCGCGCCGCTGGACTACACGCTGCCCGGGATACCGTTGCATGGGAACTACAGCAAGGTGAGCCACCGGAAGGGGAGACGTGTCAAGGCTGCACAGCCCCCAGGGCCGATCGAGCAGGAAAAGAAAGTGGGCTTCGATGCGGTCATTGGGAATCCGCCGTATGTGCGCATTCAGCGGATTTCTCATGCCGAATCTGACTACTTGTTCCGCACCTACAAGTCGCCGACCAGCAAGATGGACCTTTCGCTCGTCTTTCTTGAGAAAGGACTCGAGTTGTCGAATCAGGCCGGCCGCGTAGGTTTTATCTGTACTTCCCAATGGCTGACCGCCGACTATGGCCAGAATCTCCGGCGCATGCTCTCAGGCGGCAGGCTTCATGAAATCGTGGACTTTGGGAGCCTGCCGGTTTTTGCCAACGCAAGCACGTATCCGGCCATACTGGTCCTGAGTCCGACGCCCGCTTCCGCGCTCACCGTGAGGCGAATCAACAATGCTGAAGATCTGAACACGCACGGTATTCACGGCGCACCCGCCGTCACAGTCCGGTTATCTTCTCTCACTGCGGCGCCCTGGAACCTCGGACGACTGGACATCGCCAGGATTCTGCAGCGCTCAAAGCTGGCCTGGAAGCCGCTGAGCGCGTTTGGTGGCGCTTACATCGGATGCAAGACGGGAATGAACCAGGCTTTTGTGCTATCCAGCGGGGAAGCGAGGAAACTGCGGCTGGAGAAGGCTGCGCTGCTTTCGTACGCGTTGCGTGGGGGAGAAGTCGGGCGCTATGCCAGGGTTGAGCCTGATGCGGTGGTCATCTATCCCTACCGTGAAGGTCCGAATGGCAGTCCGGAACTGATTCCCGAGACAGAGTTGAAGCGGGATTACCCACATGTCCACGCGTACCTCCTTTCCTTCAAAGACCAACTGAGGCAGAGACAAGACAGCCGCCGATTCTATGCAAAAGGGGTGGAGTGGTATCGGCATTTGCGGCCCGGCACATTCCGGTACATACGCCCCCCGAAACTGGTATTCAAGGCCATCGCAAAGAGTGCTTGCGGAGGCTTCCTGGCCGAGGACACGGCTTTCGACGGTGCGAATTGCCCGGCCATCATTCCCGAGAACTTGGAGGGCCACGACATCAAGTTCCTACTGGGTCTTCTCAATTCGCGGCTGGCGTCTTATCACTTGAGAAGCGTCTGTCCACCGAAGCTCGCGGGCTACTTGAAGTTCAGCGCCACCTGCCTGAGCGAGACTCCCATCCGCGTCCTCGACTTGTCGGACCCCGCCGACAAAACGCATCACGAGCGGATGGTGCAATTGGTCGAGCAGATGCTCGAGTTGAATCAGCGGCTCCCCGCCGTTCGAACGCCGCAGGAGAAGACCGCGCTCGAACGGCAGATTGCCGCCATCGACACGCAGATCGACCGCTTGGTCTATGACCTCTACGGTTTGACCGAAGAGGAGGTCGGCATTGTCGAGGGGGCAAAGTAAGTGTTGGGGGTGGGACCGTATTTGACCCAGGGGTGCGCGTAGGCTGGCAGCGTTATGGGAATGATTGTTGATCTGCAAGAGGCCGATGCCCGGCGGTTGTTTCCGGCACCGGCGCCCCGCCGACCAAGCGAATTCAAGGCCGTGCGGCAGAGGCGGTGGGTTGCCCGTCGCTGCCGACGACTCTGGATTGCACGCGACACCCGCATTGTGCCGGAGGCGCTCGCGACGGACCTGTGCCGCCAGGTGGGCCGGTGGCTCGAAGTGGAGTTGCCGCGCTCGTGGCGCGTCCGACTGGCGGTGAAGGCGGATGTGGTGTACTACCACAATCGCCGCTTCCGTCAGGGGGTCCGCCGCAAAGGCCGGGCCGGGGTCCGTTACCTGCGCGTTTTTATGCAGCACTGGCTGGCGGGGCTCCTCGAGCGCCGCTGGCCGGACTGGCGCGAACGCCTCCCGTCCGACTTTGCCCGGGGCGCGGAGTTGCCGGTGTGCCAACCCGCCAGGGGTGAACAGTCGCCTCGGGACACCCCAGCCTCTTGCTGATCTCCACACCGAGGTCGGACATGCTCTTAGACGTCCGAACTTACGGAAGCAGCAAGTCAGGAACGTTCGCAGCCAGCAATTGACATTTCGCATTGTGGCACAGGTGTGTTGCCCGTGTCTTCGCGCCAATTCAGCTACCGAAGGCCTATCGCCAAGCCGCCAAGGCGCAGAGCCGCAAAGGGCAACCGAAGGGAACCGTTCCGGGGCCTGCCCGCGAATCACCTGCCTGCGCCGTCAAAGCGCTGGTTATGGAAGGCAGGCCGCTTGCGCGGGGGAAGCACATCGAATAGAGCTCCGCCTCAAACCGGCCAGATACGCGCAAGGAC
>DAOOQY010000111.1:0-9303 GCA_035389025.1 Verrucomicrobiota bacterium | reverse complement strand
CCACGCCGCGTATCAGGCCGGGTGGGGGAGGGTCGGCTCGGCGCCCGAGGTCAACCAATTGCTCGACAAGACCGCCCGAGAACGGGGGCCGCTCTGGTTTCTGGCCAATCGCCTCGAGATGTCCATTAGCGTCGCCCAGTCCAATCCGAATCGCTATCGCGCCGCGCTCGATCGGCTTCAGGAGGCGCAATTGGACAACGCGGTCGACAACGCCGATTACTGGATGCTGCTTCTTGGAAGCGGGCGGCGGGCTGAGGCCGTTCGACTCGCTCAGCAGTTCGTGATTCCCCCTCGGAATCAGGGGGAGTTGGTGCGATTGGCGACCGTCAAGTTCGTGCTTGGGCTTAAGGACGACGCCATCAAGCTCATGCAGGCCTACGCCAATTCCTACCCGGCCTCCGATGCCGTCTGGAGCACGTACGCGAACCTGTTGCTCGATGCGAAAGACTGGGCTGGGCTGCGGGCGGTGGCGCTGCAGATGCGCCTGCTCCCCATGTTGCAGGGGCGTCTGGTCCCACTGAGCTATTACCACGAGGGGCGTGCCGACCTGGCCACCGCACAGGTTGAAGCGGCCCGGCGCGCCTTCGATGCCGCGACCAATCTGGACTTTCAAACGCCGGAGCAGTCGATGGCGGTCGCGCGCAGCCTGCTCAATCTCGGCTATGCCACGCACGCGCGATCGATTCTGGATCGGGCGGACACAACGATCACGAATCGCCTTCAGTATCTCGATCTGATGAGCCGCGTGGCGATCGATCTGCGCGACGAGGCGCTCATGCTGTCGACCTCGAAAGCCGCCTATGAACTCGATTCGGCCAACATCGACTTGGCCAACCGGTATGCCGCCGCTCTGCTGATTCGGGGTGAGCGCCCCGGCGAGGCGGTCGCGCTGACATTGGGGTTGCATGCTCGGATGCCGGACTCGAACGCGTTTCGGATCAATCACGCTTTGGCGTTGCTGATGAACCATCGCTACCCCGATGCCGAGGTGTTCTTGAACCAGGTCGATGTTTCCGCGCTCAAGCAGAAGGAAGAACTCAACTCCTATTTCCAGGCGCTCTTCGAGTTGAGATGCGGGCGGCAAGACCACGCCGGCGCCTGGGAGATGGCCGACCGGATGGATTGGAGCATGCTCTTCCCCACCGAAGCCAATCGACTCGGCGCCATGCGATCCGCGTTGCCTCCGCGAACCGCCTCGCCAGGGCACCCTGCCGCCCCGTGAGGATCGACCCGCTCGGATCGCAGACGCCCGGACTTCCCAGCCTGACCCCATGACGACGAACGACGCTGTCAGCCTCCTGGAGCAGTTTCGCGCCGGCGCAGTCACTCGCGCCCAGGTGTTGCGCGCCTTCCGGGCCCCCGCCGTGAGCAATCTCGGCTTCGCCCGCGTGGACCTCGATCGCGGTCTGCGCAAAGGATTCCCCGAGGTGATTTTCGGCGAGGGCAAGACACCGGCGCAGGTCGTTGCCATCGCACGCCAAATCTGGCGTCACGAAGGCCGAGTGCTCGTGACCCGGACAACGCCCAGCCACGCTCGGGCGATGAAGCGCGCTTTTCCACGCGCCGTGCATCACGAGAATGCGCGCTGCATCACTCTCGAACGGACGCCTCTGCCCAAACGAGGGGGCCCGATCACCGTCTTGTGCGCCGGAACAACGGACCTGCCCGTGGCTGAAGAGGCGGCCGTGACGGCCCAGATCATGGGAAACCATGTCGAACGGGTCTACGATGTCGGCGTGGCCGGTTTGCATCGCCTCCTCGGAAACCTCGAAGCGATCCAGAACGCCCACGTCATCATCGCCGTGGCGGGAATGGAAGGGGCTCTGCCCAGCGTCGTCGCCGGACTGGTCTCGCGCCCCGTCATCGCGGTGCCCACGAGCGTCGGTTACGGGGCCAGCCTTGGCGGCCTGGCCGCGCTGCTTGCCATGCTCAACAGTTGCGCCAGCGGGGTGACCGTGGTCAACATCGACAACGGATTTGGGGCCGGCTACGCTGCAAGTCAAATCAACGCCCTCAGTGGAGACACCGCATGAAAGCCGTCTACTTCGATCCCTTCAGCGGTGTCAGCGGAGACATGATCATCGGGGCCCTGCTCGATTTGGGGGTCGAGATCGGCAGCCTCCGCCAGGACCTCGCCCGTCTCCCCGTTGGTGGCTATCACCTGCATGCCACTCGCCGGACCAAGGCCGGGATCAGCGGGACGAAGTTCGACGTGCATCTGGGCGAGGCGCGGGAACATGCCCATGCTGCCGGGGAAGAGGGGCATCACCACGAGCCGCAAACCAGTCCGGATGTGGAGCCCGGGACGCCCGAGGGGCACACCCATCCGCACGCCTGCCACTCCCAACCGTCGATTCCCGATCACGGCCATGTCCACTCCGGACCGCATCATGGGCATGCCCAAGTCCGCGACTTCAGGTCCATTGCAGCCATGGTCTGCGGGAGTTCGCTTCCCGGCCCGGTGCGCGACCGCGCCCTGGGCGTGTTCCGACGCATTGCCGAGGCGGAGGGCAAGATTCACGGTTGCCCGCCTGAATCGGTGCATTTCCACGAAGTCGGCGCAGTGGACTCGATCGTGGACGTTGTCGGGGGGTGTCTGGCGCTCGAAGCCCTTGGTCGACCGCGCGTGTTCGCGGCGCCTTTGATCGAGGGGACGGGGTGGATTCGGTGCGCGCACGGACAATTTCCTGTGCCGGCGCCGGCCACTCTCGAGATTCTTGCGGCGCGGGGCCTGACACTCAGACAATGTGAAGAGCCGCACGAGATGGTCACCCCGACCGGCGCGGCCTTCCTGGCTGAGTTCGCGGAAGCCTTCGGTCCCATGCCTGCCATGCGGCTCGAACGGGTCGGCTATGGCCTGGGCCTGCGCGACATGAGGACGCGTCCCAACGTGCTGCGCGCCGTTCTGGGTGAACTCGAATCCGAACCCGGCGCCCCGGTGGCGCCCCATGACTGGGAGGGGGATCATGTCGCCTGTCTGGAGACGAATCTCGACGACGCCAATCCGGAAGTGCTGGGGCATTTTGTCGACCGTGCACTGGCTGCGGGGGCCCTCGATGTTTTCTACGCCTCCGTTCAGATGAAGAAGAACCGTCCGGGTGTTGTTTTGACGGTTCTGTGTCCCGTGACCGAGTGCGATCGGTTCAGCGCAATGATTCTGGGCGAGACAACCGCCTTTGGTGTGCGGCGCAGCGTTCTCGAGCGTCGGAAACTGCGGCGGGAGTTCCTGAGTGTGGACACGCCTGTCGGGCAGATCAAGGTGAAGGTGGGACGCCTGGACGGCCGGATTGTGCAGGTGGCGCCCGAGTATGAATCGTGTCGCGCGGTTGCGGCGGAGCGGGGGATGCCGCTCAAGGCCGTTTACACAGCCGCGGTTCGGGCCGCCCCGGTCTCGACAGACGATTCGAGGTAGTCTGCCCCGCGGCCCCGCGATTCGTCCGTGTGGAGTTCTGTCAGGTTATCGGGCCGAGAGTTCAAATGTGGCGCGAATCGTTGATATCCTTGTGGGCGTAACCGCTTTCCTGGCGCTGGACATTCACCTGGTTCTTCTTGAGATAGGCCGCATAGACATCTTCCGCGTCCATGCCGAGCACCTGGGCAAGACTGATCAGGAAGTGAAACAGATCGACCACCTCGACTCGCGCGTTTTGTTCGTCGAACTCCTGATACTTGGCCCACCATTTCCAGGGGACGCTGTCGGTCAACTCGGCGATCTCCTGGCTCATTGCACGGCAGTAGTTCAAGGTCCACGTCACCTTGTCGGCCTGGCTCATCCCCGACGTCTGCACCCCAATCCGCTCGTTCAGGGAGCGCTGCAACCTGAAAATCTCACTCAATCGGTCAGTCTGTGACATGGCAGGAGCATTCGGAGTGTCTCGAAAGGACGCAAGCCGGAACTGGCGTACGGCCGCAACTGGCGGATGGGCGGAGGGGTGGGGGTTAGCCCCGCTCGATGAGGGCGACGGCCACGGCGTGATGGGCCGTATGGCTGAGCGTGAGATGGAGAGCGCTTCCCCCGCGCTCGCGAAGCAAGACCGCCCCTCGGCCGTGAAGCGCGGCGTAGGGCTGTCCCGACGGGTGCCGCAGAACTTCCATGTCCAGCCATCCCAACTCGGCTCCAATCCCCGTCCCAAACGCCTTGGAAATGGCCTCTTTCGCGGCGAATCGGGCCGCCCAGTGCGGCGCCGGGTTGCGGAAGGTGGCGCAATAGGCCAATTCCGTCGGCCGCAGTATCCGAGTCAGAAAGCGATCGCCGAACTTCTCGGCGCTCGATCGAATGCGCTCGACTTCGATGATGTCGGCGCCGATGCCCAGGATTTTCTGGCGGCGCGCGTCCGTGGCGGGCGGCTGCGGATGTTCATCGATCATAGGGCCGCATGAGGGCGAGCATTTCCCGGACAGCCCGGGCCAGACCGACCACGACCGACCGGCTGATGACGGTGTGTCCGATGTTCAGTTCCACCAGGTGGGGAACTTCGAGGAGGGCCGGCAGGTTGCGGTAGTTGAGGCCGTGGCCCGCATTCACCCGCAGGCCGAGTTGGTGAGCGCGCCGGGCGGCTGTGATCAGGCGTCCGAGTTCGCGCTTTCGGCCGGCTGGATTCCCGAAGTGTTCGGCAAAGCGTCCGGTATGCAGTTCGACAAACTGGCTGCCTACGCGGGCGGCTGCGGCGACCTGGGGCAAATCCGGCGTGATGAAAAGACTCACCTCGATTCCCGCCTCATTGAGGCGGCGGCGGGTTCTCGCCAGCGCGCTGCATTGGGCCGCGACATCAAGGCCGCCTTCGGTGGTGACCTCCTGCCGGCGTTCGGGCACCAGGCAGACGATGTCCGGCTTGAGTTCGAGAACCAAATCCACAATCGGCGGCGAATTGGCCATCTCGAGATTGAATCGCGTCCGAATTGTCTCCCGCAGCCGCCACACATCGCGGTCCTGGATGTGCCGCCGATCTTCCCGCAGGTGTGCCGTGATGCCGTGCGCTCCGGCCGCTTCGCAGCGTCGGGCGGCATCCACCGGGTCCGGTTCGCCAGCGTCGAGCCCGCGGTAGCGGGCCTCGCGCAGTGTGGCGACGTGGTCGATGTTGACCCCAAGCTTGAGCATGGCGATATCAGGGGGATGGGCGGACGGGCCGGGCCGCGGGGGCTTTCGACGGGGCAGGGGAAGCGGGGGGACCGCCTGCGCCCGGTTTGCCGGTCTGCTTGGCGCGCAAGCGGTGCAGGAGCGCCGGGCTGGCAGCCGGCTCGCTGAGGCGCGGAAAGGCCGGGTCATCCAGCCACCGCATGAGCGCCACGAGTTCAAGCCCGCTGAGGCCCAGCGCCGAGTTTCGAATCCCGGCCAAGTGACGCGGGGACTCGAGCCTGAGTTCGGTGCCGGTATTGCCCAAACGATCGACAATGTTGGTGTCAAATAACCACGCCTCACCGGTGTAATTGGTCGGCAGGGGGGCGTAGCCTGCCAGCATCCAGTACAGGTTCTTGACGTGTCGCCAGCCGTTGACGCGCTGGGCGGTCAACTCCCAGCTATAGTAGACCAAGTTGGTCCGATCCATGATCTGGGACATGAGTTCGGGTGGGAGTGGGCGCTTGGTCTTGACCAGGGGAAAGAGGCCCGCAACGGCGAATCCGGCATCCTGGGCGGCGGCGGGGCTGACAAACGGCTCGGCGATCGGCAGGCCGGTCCAGGCCAGGCGGGTCGCGTTGGTCTGGAAGGTGGCGTCGCCAAAGCGAATCTTCGGGATGTACCGTTCCAGAACGGCGGACACTTTCGGACTGAGCCGCGTCAGGACATTTGTCACCTCGGGCATTTCCCAAGCGACGTAGGAGGCAAACGGAATCTCGGCGATCGTCCAACCGACAGCCTGATTGGGTGCGATGGGCAACTCCAGTTGTTTCCACCAGGCCTGCCGGCTCAGCCATGGGCGGAGCCCCCGCAGGGCGGTGAAGCCCACCACCGGATCGCCCAGGGTATGCATGGGGATGCGCCAGGGCTCGAGCTTCAAGTCCAGCGGCTTCGAGTAGGTCAGCGACGCCGTCGTTCGCAGAATTGGACCCCGTCCCTCGATCTGGATTTCGATCGCCGGCCAACTCGCCGACTCGGGCCAGCCCAGAATCTCCGCGACTTTTGGCCCATCCGCCTCGATCTCGAGCCAACGCTGAGGCGTGCCCAGACCGGCGACTCGCTTGGCCAGGTCAACAAAGGCCGCGGCCGAGCCCGTGCCCATGCCGATCAATGCCCAGTCTCCGGCGCGGCCGACCCGGGACCAGCCTTGCGTTTGGGCAAACCGGGTTTCCCGAACCTTCGCATTCTCTGTCTGAACCTCGGTGGGCGTTGCGCCGCCCGCCGCCCCGGCCCATGCAAGCCAGGCGGACTCGAGGGTGTTGCGCTTCTCATCGGAGACCCGCGCTGCGGCAACCATCGCCGCGCCACCTCGAGCGTCGAGCACGATTTCGCCACAGCTTTGCGACGCGACCAGTTCCTCGATCCATGGGACCAACAATGATGCCGTCGGTGGGTTCGTTGCAGCGCCCGGATTGAGCCAGGACACTGGGGAGCGCGCCAGTTTCCCGATCGTGGCGCGCAGCATGCGTTGCGAGGCCGGCTGCGCCAGGATCACCCTCGCCTCCGCGCCGTTCGTGTTGCCGGCGAGGCTCGTCGTGCCCACCCAATGCCAGGAGAGCGTCCCGTCCGGCGATTTCAACCGAGCCTCGACTTGGGCCGATCCTTCGGCGAAGGCCGTCGGAGCCGGATCAGCGTTGAGCGGCCAGACGACGCAGCCGCCGCCACAGGCGATCAGGCTGATCAACAGAGCATGCAGTTTCATAGAAACGCCAACTCCTTGCCAAAGAACTGTCCGTTTAGCAAACGGAAAGGCGCGTCGGTTGCGATTGCCCGGCGACACGAGACGGCGCGCCGGGCCATTTCCGCGCCGCGCGGCTTTGGTTGCGGCTGGGCAGCGCTGCGTTAGAATGGCGGCATGTCTGGCGACGATTTGTTCACGCAGGAACCGCGGCGCGCCGAACAGGCGCCTTGCGTCGAGTCCGCGCCTTCCCCCCAGACGGCGCCGCTTGCGGCGCGCATGCGACCGCGGAACCTGGGCGAGTATGTGGGGCAGAGGCACATCCTGGGAGCGGGCCAGCTTCTTCGGCGCGCGATCGAGGCGGACCGGATTCAATCGCTGATTTTCTTTGGGCCGCCGGGCACGGGGAAGACCTCTCTGGCGCAAGTGATTGCGCGGCACACCCGGTCGAGGTTCGTGCGGCTCAGCGGGGTCGAGTCCAACGTCGCGGACGTGCGGCGGGAACTGGCGGGAGCGGGGAATCGGCTGACGAACACAGGCCAGCGGACGATACTGTTCATCGATGAGATTCATCGGTTCAACAAGGCCCAGCAGGACGTGTTGTTGCCGGACGTCGAGAGCGGGGTGGTTCGGCTCATTGGCGCCACGACGCACAATCCCTTCTTCTTCGTCAACGCGCCACTCGTGTCGCGATCGCAGGTGTTCGAACTCGAGCCGCTGGGCGAATCCGATCTGCTCGATCTGCTCCGGGCGGCTCTGACCGACTCGGAACGCGGTCTGGGGATGCTGCGCATTCGGGCTGAAGAGGATGCGTTGCGTCATTTGGCGAAGGTGGCCGATGGCGACGCGCGGAAGGCTTTGAACGCGCTCGAGATCGGAGCGTTGACCACGCCGGCCGGGGACGACGGGTCCATTCATCTGACTCGGGAGGTGTCGGAGCAGAGCATCCAGCGCAAGGCGGTTGTGTATGACGCGGACGAGGACGGGCATTACGACACCATTTCGGCGTTCATCAAGTCGATGCGGGGCAGCGATCCGGACGCGGCGCTGTACTGGCTGGCCAAGATGATCCATGCGGGCGAGGACCCGCGTTTCATTGCGCGGCGGATTGTGATTTGCGCGGCGGAGGATGTTGGTTTGGCCGATCCGATGGCGTTGGTCTTGGCGCTGGCGGCGTTTCAGGCCTCCGAGTTCATCGGGTGGCCCGAAGCCCGGATTCCGCTTGCCGAGGCAACGGTTTATGTGGCGACGGCGAACAAGAGCAACAGCGCGTACCTGGCAATCGATGCTGCACTCGAAGACGTGCGATCCGGACGGACTCTGGCGGTTCCGCAGCACCTTCGCGACGCCGGTTACGGTGGGGCGAAGCGTCTGGGCCACGGCGTTGGGTACAAGTACGCCCACGATTATCCGGAGCATTTTGTTCCCCAGGATTACCTGGGCGCGACCCGGCGCTATTACCAGCCGACCGATCAGGGCATCGAGAAGAAGATCAAAGAGCGCGTTGCTTCCTGGCGCGCCTCGCTCGATCAAGCGCGCGCTCGCCCGGCCCACCCCGCACCGGGGCCCGGGCCGGGCCCGGACTCTGCGGCGTCCACGCACCGTCCATGAACGAGGAGTCTCGCGTCACAAAAGCGTCACTCAGACGCCAGATTCGCGCCCGCAATGCCGAAGTCCGCGGAGAGGCGCGGGTCGAGATGTCGCGTCTGGCGTGCGGAGTTCTGCGGGGCCGTCCCGAGTGGAATCGGGCGAAATGCGTTCTGTTGTACTATCCGCTGTCGGATGAGCTTGACCTTCGTCCGGTCTTGCGCGAGGCGCTGGCGGCTGGGCGGTTGGTTGCGTTGCCGAGGTATCAGGCCGATCGAGGCGAGTACGAAGCGGCGATCATCCACGATGAGGGACGGGACCTGCGCCCGGGCTGGGCGGGGATTCTCGAGCCGGGGCCTTCATGCCCGTCGGTTGCACTAAAGCGACTGGACTTGGTGCTGGTGCCTGGGCTAGGATTCGACGGCGGCGGACGCCGGTTGGGTCGAGGCAAAGGGTTTTACGACCGGCTGCTTGTGTCCGTGCATGGAATCCGTTGCGGAGTTGCCGGCGAATGGCAAGTGCTTGGCGCCGTGCCGGCAGAACCGCACGATGAACTGGTGGATTGCATCCTGACGCCGATGCGCTGGATTTGTTGCCGCCCGCGCACGGTTTGACAATGAATCTGATGGCGGTAATTGAATGGATTCAAGGCGGTCTGGGGTTTCTCCTTGGCATCGGCATTGGCCTTTTGATCTGGCGATGGCGGTGTCTGGCGCGCGATAAGGCATTCGCTTTACAGCAGGCCGAGCGGCTGGAAGAAACTGCACGACAGTCAGAAACGTTGATTCGCGAGGCCCGCCTGGCTGCCCAGGAGGAGGGAATCCGGCTTCGCCAGGAGGCCGAGGATGCGTTGGCGGCCCGGAGGCAAGAGTGCGACGGATGGCAACAGCGGCTGGCTGAGCGCGAGCAACTGGTCAATCAG
>DAOOQY010000110.1:0-9315 GCA_035389025.1 Verrucomicrobiota bacterium | reverse complement strand
CTCAAAGAACAACGCCTACTTGCTTGACTGATGAAAAATGCGTGTAAGGTGCAGGCTGAAGCACCGCACTCTCCCGCAATGCGGGACTTCGCGTTCTCGAGAGCGCGCGTGCCCGAGCAACTCTGTCGTACGTGCGCATCTCAGCCGCCCTTAGGTTGACGCGTATGCGCGGCCGCGGGATCGGCCCTCCGACGTTTGGTTGCAGCTTTGCCGCACCAAGAAATCACCGGGCTAAGGTCTGACCGCGAACCTGTCACTTTATATGAATTGCAAATCAGTCACTCGATTGTGTTGGGGGCAGCCGTTGCGATTCGGCTGTTGCGATTCGGCTTGAAACCGAAAGGCATCTCTTGGTGCACTGCACGCGGTCCGCGACCCGAAGAAACTGCTATGCACAAAACCAACTTCGTTACTACGGCGAGTCTCACGGCGCTGCTCCTGACGATCGGCTGCGATGGCGCGATGCCGGTTCGAGCCGAGGTGCGCCTGCCGAAAGTATTCACCAGCCACATGGTCCTCCAGCAGAACCAACCCCTGCCAGTCTGGGGTTGGGCGCAACCGAACGAAACCGTCACGATCGAACTGGCGGGTGAAAGCCGGCAGACCCTCGCCAATGACCGGGGCGAGTGGAAGGCTGCCCTGCCGCCGATGACGGCGGGCGGCCCACACGCGCTGACGGTGCGCGGGTCGAGTGTGGTGCGTTGCGACGATGTCATGGTCGGCGAGGTCTGGCTCGCCTCCGGCCAGTCCAACATGGAGATGGGTATTGGCGCCTGCCGGGACGCCCAGCAGGAGATTGCCGCCGCCGACTACAACGGCATTCGGCTGCTGTTGGTGCCCAACCGTTGGACCGCGCAACCGCAGACCGACATCGACAGCACCTGGAAGGTCTGCTCGCCCGCGACCGTGGCCGAAGGCGGATGGGGCGGGTTCTCCGCCGCGGCCTACTACTTCGGACGGGAGTTGCATCGGAAGCTGGGGGTGCCGATCGGGCTGATCGATGCCACCTGGGGCGGCACCCGCATCGAGCCCTGGACACCGCCCGAGGGTTTCGCGGCCGTGCCGGCGCTTGCGGGCGAGTACGAGTTGGTGCAGTTGGGTGACCCGCGCACCGCGCTCCATCAGGAACGGTTGAAGCAGGTGCTGGCGTCGACCGAACAGTGGTTGGCCGCCGCGCGAACAGCGCTCACGGAACAGAACGTCGTCCCCCCCATGCCGACTTACCCGCAGGAACTCCTGCCGCCCAGCGACGTCCAACACGCAACCGCCTTGTACAACGGCATGCTCCACCCGCTCCGCCCCTTCGCCCTCCGCGGCGCCCTCTGGTACCAGGGCGAGTCCAACAGCGGCGAAGGCATGAGGTACGCCGAGAGGATGAAAGCGCTGATCGGCGGCTGGCGTCAGGTCTGGGACAACAAGAATCTCGCCTGCTACTTCGTTCAGATTGCCCCCTTCAACTACGGGGGCAACGGGGAAAGGATCGCCGAGTTCTGGGAAGCCCAAGCCGCTGCGCAGGCCATCCCCAACAGCGGCATGGTTGTCATCAACGACATCGGCGATCTCAAGGACATCCACCCGACCAATAAACAGGAAGTCGGACGCCGCTTGGCCCTCTGGGCGCTTGCCAAGACCTACGGACGCACCGACGTCGAGTATTCGGGCCCGACCTTCAAAGCGATGACCGTCGAAGGCGACCGCCTCCGCCTCACCTTCGACCACGTCGGTGGCGGGCTCGTCAGCCGCGATGGCAAGCCGTTGACGTGGTTCGAGATCATCGACGCCGACGAAGGCGGGTTCGTCAAGGCCGACGCCCGAATCGACGGCGCCAGCGTCGTCCTTTCCTCACCCCAAGTGAAACGTCCGGTCGCCATGCGCTTTGCCTGGAGCATGCTCGCCGAGCCCAACCTTGCCAACGCCGATGGCCTGCCCGCCGGCGCATTCCGAGCCGGGACTGTGCCCAAACGCGACCTGCTCGCCCTCAAGGTGCCCGAAGCCAAGGATTACCGCCTGGTCTACGACCTCGACCTCGCGAAGCTGGGGCCGACCTTCGATTACGCCGCAGACAATCGCGCCCAGATCGACCGCCCCTTTGACCGCGTGGCGTACTTCCTGGAATTGCAGGGCGCCGACCAGAACACGCAGTACCTTTACGTGTCCATGGATGCCTTTACGGACGACCTCGGGAAAATCGGTGTTCCGACCCTTGTGTCAGGCGCCCGCTTCCAACAGAGAGTCGCGAATCTGAACGTCGTCTCGAATGTCGAGGGAATCGTCGCCGGCACGAATCTCGCCGGCGGGAACATCGAGTTCTGGCCAGACAACTACGGCCCCCCGAATGCCGCGGACGTTCCCCATGCCTCGGCCGACGTGTACGACTTCGGCGACCAGCCCGGCGATCCCCGCGATGGCTACGGCTCGATGCAGGTCCACAACCACAACGCCAAGCAGACCCTCTTCGCCATCAATCATTGGCGCGAGGGCAAGGATGCCGACGTGGGGATCGGCAACCGACCCACGGACCATCCCGACTGGACCTTTGCGAAGAACGCCGGCTCCCACCCGGCAGGCCGCCTGCGCGTGCTGGTCCGCTGCCGGTAGTTTCTCCGGGAGCAGGGGCGGGGTCAAACCGGAGTCTTACTGAGGAATCAGCGAGACACACTATACCGTCACCCTCACCCGTCCCGCAGCGCGGGACACCCTCTTCCACCTGCCTGCGCCCGGGCTTCGGCCGACAGGTCGAATGGGAGAGGGCCGGCGTGAGGAGTCTGTGCAGGGTATCCAGCCGACTCGGCAGTACATTTTCTCGGCGCGACCCTGCGCACGAAGAATCTGAGATGCGTCCCGTTGCGATTCGGCTGTCGGATTCCATTTGCCATGTGGGAGGGCGGCGGATAATATTCGGGTCGTACTGATGAGTTTGAATTCTGGAACGAGCACGACGACTTTTTAGCGTTCACGGATCATCCGTGAACGCAACGCCTCGCACTGCATACTGGTTCGAGGCGTTTTGTTTTTTATGTCCAACGAAAACCAACCGCCCGCTGACCGCAAGACGCTCGAACAACGCAACGCGATGACCGACCTCGAGCGGCTTCGTCACTCGTGCGCCCACGTCATGGCCAATGCCATCGTGAAGCTCTGGCCGGACGCCCAATTTGCCGCCGGACCGCCTGTTGCGCAGGGCTTTTACTACGACGTTGAACTCGAGCACCGGATCACGCCCGAGGATTTTCCGGCCATCGAGGCGGAGATGAAGGCCATCATCAAGGCGAATCAGCCCTTCGAGCGCATTGTGGTGACGCGCGAGCAGGCCTTGGGGGACGCCAGGCGGGGGCGGCTGGCCGCCCTGGGCGACCGCCCCGTCCCGAGCAAATTCAAGATCGGCAACCTCGAAGACATCCCCGAGGGCGAAGCGATCTCGTACTACAGGAACGGCGATTTCATTGATCTTTGCGCCGGGCCGCACGTGATGCGCACCGGCAACATCGGGGCGTTCAAGCTGAACAGCGTTGCCAGCGCCTATTACAAGGGCGACGAGAAGAACCCGCAACTCCAGCGGGTTTACGGCATTGCGTTCAAGAACAAGAGCCAGCTCGATGCGTGGATCGAGATGCAGGAGGAGGCCAAGAAGCGCGACCATCGGAAGATCGGGGTCGAGATGGGGCTGTTTGTCATCGACCCGGACTACACGGGGCCCGGAATGCCGCTCTGGCTGCCGAATGGGACCGTGCTCGTCGAGGAACTCGAGAAGCTGGCCAAGGAAACCGAGTTTGCCGCCGGCTATCGGCGCGTCCGAACACCGCACCTCGCCAAGGAAAAGATGTACCGGACCTCCGGCCATTTGCCTTACTACGCCGAAAGCATGTTCCCGCCGATGGAGATGCACGAGACAGCCGAGGTGTCGACGCCCGAGTCGAAGGACGCCCCACCCCCGGTCGACCGCTACTACCTCAAGGCCATGAACTGCCCGCATCACCACCGGATTTTTGCGGCTGAGCCCCGCAGTTACCGCGATCTTCCCTTGCGGCTGGCGGAGTACGGCTGCTGCTACCGGTACGAGCAGTCCGGCGAACTCTTCGGCCTGATGCGCGTTCGTTCGCTGAACATGAATGACGCGCACATCTACTGCACCGAGGATCAGTTCGCGCAGGAATTCAATGCCGTGAATGACATGTACCTGAAGTACTTCAAAATCTTCGGCATCGAGAAATACGTCATGCGCTTCAGCACCCACGGCACGGAAGGGCTGGGCAAGAAGTACGTCAACGAACCGGCGCTTTGGGTGAAGACCGAGGCGATGGTCCGCCAGGTCCTGATCGACTCGAAGATCAACTACATCGAGGTGCCCAACGAAGCGGCGTTCTATGGGCCGAAGATCGACGTCCAGGTCTGGAGCGTCATCGGACGCGAGTTCACGCTGGCGACCAACCAGGTCGATTTCGCCGTGCCGGCCAAGTTCGGCCTGACCTATCGCGACCGGGACAACGCGGACAAGACCCCGCTCTGCATCCACCGCGCGCCGCTCGGGACGCATGAGCGGTTCATCGGATTCCTGATCGAGCATTACGCCGGCAATTTCCCCCTCTGGCTCGCTCCGGAGCAGGTCCGGGTTCTGCCAGTGACCGAGGCGCAAATCGACTACGCCAGGGGGATTGTGGACGAGTTGCGCGCCCAGCAGGTTCGCGCGGAGTTCGAGTTCAGCAACGACAAGCTGATGGGCCGCATCCAGCGCGCCGAGGCGGCGCGCGTTCACCACATCCTGGTGGTCGGCGGGCGCGAGCGCGAGGCCAACGCCGTCGCTGTGCGCATCCACGGGAAAGGCCAACAGGGCGTCAGGCCCCGCTCGGAGGTGGTCGCCGAGATTCTCGAGTCCATCCGCCAGCGGCGCGCTTAGCCCGGTTATTTCATACGCTTCGCGAGGAACCGTAACCAGGCTAGCAGTCCTCTTTCGAAGTCTGACCGCCCTGCGCACTGACGGGGTGCGAAGTGTGCGGGTTAGAAGAGGCCCTGCTGTGTCTGCTCGGAGCCGGTGCGATAAACGCGGGTGAAATGGACCCTGGAATTCGGACCAGAGTGCAAGTGAGATTTTGCCGTGGATGGCTGGGTGTGAAAAACCAGCGAGATCATGAGTAAGACCACATCAAACAAACGGAGACGACCCAGCGGGGCCTTCAGGACGAAGGTTGGAATGGAAGCGATGATCGGCGGTCCGAAATCGAGGGTCACGGTCTGGTGTCGGTCGCGGGCAGCGAAACGAGCGGGCCGGCACGCTTTGTGCCAAGTGAGAACGCAACAGTCGGCGGCACGTTCGCGTTTGATCGTCGAAGCGCGGGGCGGGGGCTGCGAACCTCCAATGATCGCGCTCGCGACCTTTGCCTGTGGCCCGCGTGGGCGGCAACCAGCCGGCCGTTGCGTGCGGTTGCTCAGCTCAGTTCCCGAGCGTCCTGCAGGTCTTTGAGACGTCCGGATTTCAGCTTGTTCCTGATCAGGTCCGGGAGGCTGATGATGCTGACGGGGACACCATTGAGCGTCGTCTCGACGCGGCGAGGATGGCATTCGGCAAAGTCGCAGCCGGAGATTTCCGTGATCACTTCGATCCGTGTTGGCTCGACGCCCATACGGATGATCCGGCCTTTGGTCAGAAACAGTTCCTCGGAAAGCTCAGGCACATCGAAGCCGAACTCCCGGATCAGCATCACCATCTTCGCCGCGTTCTCAGGGCTGACGGCGATCCAGAGATCCATGTCCGCAGTGTTGCGGTAGTAACCGTGGTAACAAACGGCGTAGCCGCCGATCAGCAGGTACTCAACGCGGTGGGAATGCAGCAACTTCAAAAAATCGTGAAAGTCCGCGGGCAGACGGATTGTAGCCATAGGCAATCTGGCGGCACAGCTCGAGGGCCGCGAGGCGTTCGTCCGGTGTGCGTGAGCGCCAATACTCCCGGTCCGCACGCTCGGCTTCCGCGAACGACGAGACCGAAAAGACCTTGCGGTCCACCCGAGCGTTCTCGATGTGCGTTCTTGGCACACGATGAGACTAGCATGGGCCAGCCCGAATGCAATGCTCTGGGGCGGGTGAGCGGCGTGGGCATCAGTGGCGTGAGGACCAGTATCGGCGGCGGAATCGCAACGAGGTACGGACCCGGACCATCTGCCCTGAGAAGAGCCAACGCTTCCAGAGAAGCGGTCGTGGTTTGCCGCCCAGGCCCACCAACTGCTGCGGTGGCGTGGTTCGCTCAACGGGCTAGTGCGTCCTCGCCGACCCGCGCCACCGCTTTGTCGAGCCGGTACGATGGATGGGGGGTTACTGCAACTTCATCGGCAGTTGCTGCAAGGCGCGGTCGAAGCGGGAGAGCATGGAGCCCATGGCCGACGCGGAGGTCTCGGCGGCGGAAGCGATTTCGCCGATCGTGTTCAGGCGGTTGAGCACCGCGCAGTACTGGCCGTTGGCCATCACGCCCAGCAACTCGCCCGTCTTGCTCAGCACGAGGTCGCCGCGCGAGGGATTGAACTTGCTCGAGAAGATTCGGAACGAACTGCGGTCCATGCGGACATAGAGCGGCGCTGAAAGGTCGATCTGGAATTTGGACTCCCCGTAATAGCCCTCCGTTGCGCCGACGAGAACCGCTTCGGTGAACTTGAGCGGATCGGCCGCCATTTGATAGATTCGGACGCCGAACTGGCGCGCCTCCGCCTCGCTCAGAGGGACGATGAGAATGCGCGGGTCGATGGACAGAAACATGACCTTGGCCGCGGGGAGCGCCACGGTGCCGCGTTCGAGGCTCACTTGAAACGAGTCGAATCCGAATCCCGGCGTCGAGAACGTCAGGGGGGTGTCCGAGACATGGCAGAGGGCAAAGTACTGATTGGCGTGGGAAACCAGGAGTGTCTGGGCCGTCTTGTCGTTTTGGACGGGGATGCCGAAAAGGCCCTTGCGTTGGGCGGCGAACCGGAGCATGACCCGATTGGTGGCCAGTTCGGCGAAGATGGCGTTGGCGGCGAGTTCGCGGTTCTCGCGAATCTCCTGGGTGAGAGCGGTGGATTTCTCCGCCAAGGCACCGACGCCCTGGACCAGCGCGGTCGATTTCTCGGCGAGTGCATCCACGCCCTGGGCGAGTTGGGTGGCGTGCTGCTGGAGGGTGCTCTTCTCGGCGCGGACGATCTGCACCTCGTTGCTGAGGTTGCTGACCTGCTGGGTGACCAGGCGTTTCTCGGTCTCCACCACCTGCAACTGCGCTGACAACTGGGCCTTCTCCATGAGGGTGGATTCGCGCTGGCGATCCAGTTGTTCGACACGCTCGCGGGTCTTGGTCAGTTCCTCCTCCTTGCGGGCCAGTTGGGTCTGGAGCAGCTTCAACTGCTCCTGGGTCAGCAGGCTCTCGGTGCTGGCCGTTTGCAACTGGTCGCGCAGGAACACCACATTGGTCTGGGCCAGGACCATCTGCTCGATGAGGTTGGTACGCTGCTCGGAGAGTCGAACGCCGAGCTGTTCCTTCTCGCGCAGGGACTGCTGCAGAGCCCGCAACTGCTGCTCGCGCGCCGCGACCGTCTGCTCCCGCAGATCGAGGTTCTGGCGTGTTGCCGACAGTTCGGACGCGAGGGCGTCGCGCCGCTTCTGCTCCTCGCTGAGCGCGAGTTTGAGGACCTCGACGACGTCCTTCTCCCCTGCGCTGGTGCCCTGGAGGGAGATGCTCGGGTTGGTCTGCGGCCGCTGGACATCGGGCGCGTCGAACTTGGCGAGGACAAGGAGGCTGAGAATCCAGAAGTCCGTGATGATGATGAGGATTGCGCGGTTCATACCATTTCCTGCTCGCGTTCGAGCAGCAGTCGCCGCCGGGCGGGGCGGACATGACAGATTTTGAGGATCGCGACGAAGATGATGCCGAAGAGCGTCGAGGAATACGCGGCAGCCAGGCTGGGTTTGATGATGCCCAGGGCGAGACAGCCCAGGGACAGGACAGAACCACCCAAACCGATGTAAAGTCCGGCGTCAAACATCATCTCCTCGTTGTCGAGGTACTTGAGTTTGAGCGCCGCGGTGATCGGCTGGCGGCGAATCTCCGCCAGCTTCATGAGGTTCAGCACATACATGATGAACTGCAAGACAAAGAAGGCCGCCAAGGCCACGAGACTGATTTGGTCCATATACGGTTTGATTGGAGTTACCATTGCGGCCAGCGCGGCGCTCCGGAACACCGGGATCTGCACGCGAAGCGGATACTCCGCCCCCTGAATGTTCCGGGCGAGAAACGGCTCGCTCAGCACAATCATCGCCAGCACAAATGTCAGCGCAAACAGCCAGAGCCGCCCGGCAGCCAGGCTGGCCAGGGCCGGCACGGGCGGCACCTCGTAAGTTCCCGACGAGTGCCGATAGCCCCAGGCCAACAACCAGCCCGCAAGCAGCAGCAGCAAGTATTTCGATCCCAACGAAATCGTCGGCCAGTCATGCGCCCAACGCGTGAGGGTCGGCGCAATCCGCGCGAGCGGAGCCCGGCTCTCGAACCAGGACCGCACCTGCGGATAATGAACCCGCTGCTCGCGCCGCAGCAATTCCTCGACCCCGCCTTTGCCCCGCCCGAGCGCATACTCGAGGTCGACAAAACCGGGCGGTCCCCACCGCCGCACATAGCGCACGACCTTCGCCGGCTGTCCCGACATCACCACGCCAACGAACAAAGTAGGCGTCTGGCCCGGGGCATTCTGGCAGAGGCTTGCCAGTTCATGGAGTGTGGCCAGGTCGGTCACCTCGCCCAACAGACTGGTCAACTGCACCCAATCGAAGCGGGCCACCAAAGCCAGCGTATCGAGCAGCACTTCTTCGAGAGGGCGAAGCGCGCCGCCATTGACCGATTGATCGACCATCGCGGCCAGCGCGTCCCGGACCTGGCCGGTCAGGTAATCGCCCTGGTAGAGCAGACCGAGCACTCCAACCACCAACTCGGTGGCCTGGCCGCCCGGGCCCGAAGCCGGCGGCAGCAGGGTGAGGTTGGTGACGCTCAGGATTTCCAGAATCCCTTGAACCGCGGGACGACGCGACCGGCGCAACGCATCGAGGAGCGTTCCCCGCCGCACGGGATTGACGAGCAACTCGACCACCGTCTGCGGCGGGTTATCCAAATCGCCCTTGCCGCCCAGGATGTGACTCAATACCGCATCCACACCCCCCCACTGGACGCCGTTGAGGTGATCCCTCCCTCCGCCCTGCAACGCCTCCTCGAGTCGTTCGTATCCGGGCACAGACTGCCGGCGCGCAAGCGCCAGGCAAAGCTCCGCCGGCCCCGTCTTCTCGAGGGACAGGAACTTCAGGCCGGCATCC
>DAOOQY010000109.1:0-9343 GCA_035389025.1 Verrucomicrobiota bacterium | reverse complement strand
GACAGCTCAGGCAGAACTGGTTCGCAGACGAGTCGGGGCGCGGGACCCCGGCGCCCGGCGGGTGGGCGAGCGCCTTCGGGTCCTGCGGGATTATCGATGGAGTTCCTATGGGGCTTATGTCGGATTGAGGGCCTGTCCGGCCTGGCTGACGCGCCAGCCGCTGTTGGGCGCCTGTGGAGGGCGAACGGCGGGGGAGCAGCGAAAGGCGTTCGAGGCGTATCACGAGGCGCCGCTGCGGGAGGGAAGGCTGGAACGGGTCTGGGATCGAGTGGTTGCGGGGGCCGTGCTTGGAAGCGAGCGGTTCGTGGTCGAGGTGCGAGCCGCCTGGAAGTGTCGATCCGCCGAGGAAGTTCACAGCCGGGATTTGTCCGGTGGGGTTCCCTGGGAGAGCGTGGTCGGCGCGGTCGAAGCGGTTCACGGGGAGCGGTGGGAGGAGTTCCGGGACCGGTATGGCGACTGGGGTCGGGACGTGGCGCTGTACCTGGGCCGGCAGCGGGGCCGGCTCAAGCTCGAGGAATTGGCGGAGTTGTCGGGCGGGGTGGGGTACACGGCGGTGGCGCAGGCGATCCGGCGGGTTCGACGCCAGATTCACGGAGACAAAGCATGGCGGCAGCGGATCGACGCGGTCAGCGCACAATTGTCAAAAATGAAGATGTGACCCCAAGTCGCTTGAGATGTCTGATCGCGGCCCTGGCCGTCGTGACCCTGGCGCCCGGGCTCTCCGGCTTCGGAGCCCTGGCGGGGGATCGCCTGGCGAAGGCCTTCATCCGGCCGGACGCGGGCACGCGTCCGTGGGTGTACTGGTACTGGATCGATGAGCACATCTCGCGAGAAGGCATCACCCGGGACCTGGAGGCCATGGCCCGGGTGGGCATCGGCGAGGCCCTGATCGGGCACGTCTCGCCGGGCCGGGAGCGCGGGCCGGTGCACATGCTGAGCGATCGCTGGTGGGAGATGGTCGAGCACGCGGTGTTCGAGGGGCAGCGCCTGGGGGTGGACATCGGGTTCTTCAACAGCCCCGGGTGGAGTCAATCCGGAGGGCCGTGGATTTCTGCCGACCAGGCTATGCGCTACGTGGTGCAGACCGAGACGCGCGTGCGCGGCCCAGCGCAGTTGGAAGGGGTCCTGCCCGCGCCGGAGGGCGAATATCGGGACGTGGCGGTGCTGGCCTTTCCGATGCCGACGGAGCAGGAGGCCCCCATCCAGGTCCGGCAACCGCTGCCTGAAACACCAGGCGCTTCCCCCGGTGCCGAGCGCATGTTCGACGGCGACACAAACACCGCGTTCGTGTTTCCGCGGGAAGCGGGCACTGCCAGGAGTTGGCAGATCGATCTCGTTCTCGATGGAGATCGTCCGGTGCAGGGGGTTTCACTGCACCCCGTCGAACATCCGTTCCAGGTGCAGTTGGAACTTCAGGTGTCCGCAGACGGCCGGCAGTATGAACCGCTGCGGCGCATCCACTTCGACCGACGCCGCACCATGTGGAACCTCGGCCCCATGACCTGGGCGCCCCTGACGCTGGCCTGTCCCGCCGTGGCGGCCAGGCATTTCCGCCTGGTATTCAGTGAACTCGATGCGCCGGGCGACGCGGGCTTCCGGGAGATCGTTTTCACCGGCAGCCCGACCCTCGATTACCTCGTCGAGAAACAGTTGGCGAAGATGTACCCCGAGCCGCTGCCCGGCTGGGATGCGTACCTTTGGCCGCCGCAGGCGGAACCGACTCCGACTCTGGCCCCGGGAGACGTCAGGAACATCACCGGCCTGATGCAGGCTGGGGGGCGATTGCGCTGGGATGTGCCGGAGGGCGAGTGGGTCATCCTGCGGTGCGGCACCTTGCCCACGGGCGCGGTCAACGAGCCTGTGCCCCCGGAAGCCAAAGGGTATGAGGTCGACAAGATGAGCCGGGAGGGCAGTCGCCATCATTTCGCCGTCTACATCGGCGCCTTTCTCGACCGCGTGCCACCGGAGCGTCGGCGCGCTCTCGAGCACGTGGTGATCGACAGCTACGAAGTGGGATCGCAGAACTGGACGCCCGGGCTCGAACGGGTGTTCATCGAGCGCTTGGGCTACGATCCTGTTCCATGGCTGCCGGTGCTCAGCGGCCGGGTCGTGGGCGGTGCCGACCTCTCGAACCGGTTTCTCTGGGACCTGCGGCGCCTGGTGGCCGACCTGATCGCGGAGCACTACCTGGCGGCGTTTCGGGCGGCGGTCAATGCCCGGGGGCTGAGGCTCTGGATAGAGAATTACGGGCACTGGGGTTTTCCGGCGGAGTTTCTGCAGTACGGCGGCCAGGCCGACATCGTCTCGGGGGAATTCTGGTACCGCAATCATCTCTGGGACCTGGGCAGCATCGAATTGCGCGGGGCATCCTCGGCGTCGCATACCTACGGCAAGCGGATCACATCGGCCGAGGCGTTCACGGCGGGCTTCAACTTCCGGCAGTCGCCGGCCGCGATGAAGAGCCGGGGCGACTGGGCCTTCACCCAGGGCATCAACCATTTCGTGCTGCACCTCTATATCCATCAGCCCTGGGAAGACCGGAAACCGGGAGTGACCGCCTGGTTCGGCATGAGCTTTCAGCGGCACAACACCTGGTTCGAGCAGAGCCGTTCCTGGATCGATTACCTGCGCCGCTGCCACTCCCTGCTGCAACAGGGCAGCCCGACGGCTGACCTGCTGTATTTCATCGGCGAGGACACGCCCAAGATGACCGGCATCCTCGATCCCCCGCTGCCGCGGGGGTATGACTTCGACTTCGTGAACGCCGAGGTCATCCAGAAGCGGCTCTCGGTCAGGGGCGGCCTGCTCACTCTCCCGGAAGGCGTGCAGTACCGCCTGCTGGTGTTGCCGCCTCTGGATACGATGCGCCCGGAACTGCTTGCGAAGATCGGCCAATTGGTGCGCGCCGGCGCCGTGATCGTGGGGCCGCCGCCACGACGCTCGCCCAGCCTCTCGGGGTATCCGGGCGCTGACGCCGAGGTCCAGCGCAGGGCGGACGAGATTTGGGGTCCCTGCGACGGCGCGCAGGCGACCGAACATCGCCACGGCAAGGGCAGGGTCTATTATGGCGTCCCACTGCCGGATGTGTTGTCGCGGCTGGGCGCCGTCCCCGACGTGGTGTGCGGCGACCCGTCCGTTCTCTGGACACACCGGCGCGGGAAGGGCTTCGACGTGTATTTCCTCTCCAACCAGTCCGACCAGGCGCGAGAACCGGAAATCGCCTTCCGTGTCGGCGCCAGGATTCCGGAGTTCTGGTGTCCGGTGAGCGGCGATATCCGGCGGATCGTCCGGTTTAGAACCGCAGGCGATTACACGCACGTCACGGTGCCACTGGGCGGTCATGGCTCCCTTTTTGTTGTGTTTCGCGAACGCAGCCGTGGCGACCAGGTCGTCGATCTGTCTCCGACGCCACCAGTTCTGTCCGATGTCGGTGGAGCGGCGGTCCAGCCCGCCGTGTGTTATGCCAGCGACAACCGCGAGTTTGTTGCCACCCGCGTCCGAATCGCCTGCCAGGTTCGGAGGGCCGACGGGCGCAGCGCAGCGCTCGATTCCGGGCCGGTGCCCGCGCCGCTCGATGTGGCGGGCAGTTGGACCCTCTTTTTTCCGCCGGGCTGGGACTGTCCGGACCGCATCGTGCTCGATAAGCTGATGGATTGGCGGGAATCCCCGGTCGAGGGGGTGCGTCATTTCTCCGGGACGGCCCGGTACCGGACGGTGCTGGACATTCCGGAGGACTGCCTGGTTGACGGCGACCGCTTGTGGCTGGACCTGGGCGCGGTGGCAACGATCGCCGCGGTCAAGGTCAATGGGCAGGCGCTGGGGGTGCTGTGGTGCTCCCCGTACGCGGTGGACATCACCGGCGCGGCGCGTCGCGGCGCGAATGACATCGAGATCGAAGTGACCAACCTCTGGTGGAACCGCCTTGTGGGTGATGCGAAATATCCGGATGGATTCCCCGATGGCCAAGGCGGCTTCACGGGGGACGCCCCAAAGACCTTTGCGACGCACAAGGCATGGGGGCCGCGTGAAGAACTCGAGCCGTCCGGGCTGCTGGGGCCAGTGCGGGTGCAGATCGAGCGGCACGTGCCCTTGCCATAAGAGCGCAATGGGGTAATGGGGTCACATCTTCATTTTTGACAATTGCTCGCTGACCGCGTCGATCCGCTGACGCCATGTTTTGTCTCCATGAATCTGTTGCCGCACCCGCCGGATCGCCTGCGCCACCGCCGTGTACCCCACCCCGCCCGACAACTCCGCCAATTCCTCGAGTTTCAGCCGGCCTCGCTGCCGGCCCAGGTACAGCGCCGCGTCCCGACCCGAGTCGCCATACGCATACCGGGCCGGTTTGAAGAACCGGCTTGAAACCGGGCGGGAAAGGGGCATACTTGGGGCGTGTCAGACATGGCAGTACCAGCCGCCTACCGGGCAGCCCCATTGGCCGGCCAATGAGTGCCCCGAGTGCCTTAAGGCGTGTCGGTTTGTTTGGAGGATCGTTCAATCCCGTCCACCTCGCCCATCTTGTGGTTGCGGACGCGGCGTTCGAGGAACTGGAACTCGATCGCCTCTTCTTCATCCCGGCCGCGCAATCGCCCTTCAAGCGGGGCATTGTCCTGGCCCCGGCTGTCCTGCGGCTCCGCATGTTGCGGCTGGCTCTGGCCGGCCAGAGCCACGCGGAGGTGGATGAGCAGGAAATCCGGCGTGGCGGCGTGTCGTACGCCATCGACACAGTGAGGGACTACGCGCGCCGGTATCCGATGGCGGAGTTATTCTATTTGATCGGGGCGGACCACGTGGCGCAGTTGTCGAAGTGGCGGGACGCCTCGGCCCTGGCCGGCCTGGTGCAGTTCGCGGTGATTCCGCGTCCCGACGAACCGGCGGTCGCGGCGCCGGCGATCTTCCGCGTGCGTTGCCTGCGCGGAATGCCGGTTGGCGTGTCCGCGTCGCAGATCCGCGGCCGGGTGGCTGCCGGACTTTCGATCCGCTGGATTGTTCCGTCGGGGGTTGACGAGGTGATTCGTCAGCACCGGCTTTACCTTTAACGCATGGTTGTCTCTGTTTATCCTGTCATGGACCCTCGCAAACTCGCCCTGCAATGCCGAAGTCTGGCCGACGCCAAGAAAGCCGAGAACATCGTGATACTGGATGTCCGCAAGTTGTCGAGCGTCGCGGATTATTTCGTGATTGCCACGGGCACCAGCGAACCGCATTTGCGCGCCCTGATGGACGAGATCACGGAGAAGCTCCGCGAGGAGTTCGACGTGCATCCTCACGCGACCGATGGCACGGCCAGGAACAACTGGATCGTTCTCGATTACTTCGACGTCATCGTGCATCTCATGCGGGCTGACGCGCGGGAGCACTACGGCCTCGAGAGCCTTTGGGGGGACGCTCCGCGCCTGCGGCCGTTGCGGCTTCGGTCGCCTTCAGCCGCCCGCCCGCGCACCGCGCGGGGCAGCCGGGCCGCCCGCTGACCGTCGTCACGGCCGGCGACGCTAGCGCCGCGAGGACGCCGTTGGCTCGCTGGCGGGGCAGTGCGGGATCAGGGGGGCGGCTAATCCGGGGACTTGATCGGAGCGGTCAGGGTGGGGGCGGGCTCGATCTGGTCGATCATGGCCTGGAGGGCCTTGAGCAACTCCTCGAGGCCCGAGGCTGGAATGATGATAGTGTCGCGGCGTCCGCCAACGTCCTCCGTGATTCGCAAGAACTGCCCCCGGGGGTTTTCCTTCAGTGCGAGCAGGAACGTTTTGCGCTCGATCTGCAGCCGCTCGCTTCGGAGTGTTTTTTCCTCGCCGTGCGCTTTGGGGCCGGATGCGAGATCGTGCTGGCCCGGTTCTTGGGAACAATCGTGATGCGTCATAGCACCCCCCATCGGGTGGTCTTACCGTTGGATTACAGGCGGTTGTGTCAGCCACGTGCCCGGATTTGTCAAGCGCGGAATTTGTCCGCGCCTCCAAATCCGAACCGGGTCGCCTGTCCGAGTCGGGTGAGGCGCCAGAGGTAGTAGATGAGGCCCGCAATGATCATGAAGTTGACGAAATAGGAGGCGCCGTGGATGAGGGCGAAGCGGCTTCTGGCAGACTCCTGCTGTGCGATGGTGGACGAGGCCGAGTACATGAAGCGGTGCAACTCGTGGGTGTGTGGCAGCACCCAGTAGCTGCCGATCAACGCGACCAGGAACATGACCGACAACAATCCGAGACACCAACGGTCGACCTGCCGGCCCGAGTAGAGATACTCGACCAGAACGTGCAGCAGCGCGATGGCGGCGCACCATTGTTGAAGAAGCAAGTAGCGCTGGACGATCACCTCCGCCGTGCGCCGCGCGAAGCGTTCATCGAGAAAACTGAGCATCTCGGCCGAGAAGAACGCCGGTCCAGCCGCCACGGTGAAAAAGACCGCCGCACCCAACCACACCGTGATGTTGATAATGCCAACGAATCGGATGAATGGCTGCACGGCGGCAGCATAACTCGATTCCCGCCCCCATGCCAAGTCGCGAATCCGCGGTTCGCATCCTGACCCGGCGTTCACCCTGGTGAGGCCGTTTCACCCTTCAGCGTAACGACTCGGGGCGAAGGTTGCGTTCGCCGATCCGCCCCGATAGTGTCTTGCCTGTGATCGCCCCGATGCCATTTCGACACCTGATGTCACGAGTTATGAATCCGATTGGACTGAGGCGGGCCTCGCTGGGTTTGTGCTGGCTTGCGCTCTCGGGCGGGGCGGCCTTTTGCGCCGATCATCTCCCGCTTGAAGGCACCTGGCGGCTGCAGTTGGACCGTGCGGACGTGGGGATTGCCGAGCATTGGTTCGAGCGGAGGCTTTCCGACACCGTGCGTTTGCCCGGGTCATTGCCGGGGCAAGGCATCGGGGATTCCGTCACGGTGGAGACGCGGTGGACTGGAGGGATTGTGGATCGATCTTATTTCACCGCGCCCGAATTCGCGCCTTACCGTGAGCCGGGGCATGTCAAGGTGCCATTCTGGTTGCAGCCTGAGACGTACTATGCGGGAGTGGCCTGGTACCAGCGCGACATCGAGATTCCTCGGGCGTGGGCGGGGCGGCGGATCGTCTTGCGCCTCGAACGTCCGCATTGGGAGACGCGCGTGTGGATCGGCGATCGTCTCATTGGGACCAACGACAGTCTTTCGACGCCCCACCTCTATGACCTGGGAAGCGTCGATTCCGGACGCCACCAGATTACCGTGCGGGTCGACAATCGGATGGTCGTCGACATTGGCGAGAACTCGCACAGCATCAGCGACCATACCCAGGGGAACTGGAATGGAATCGTCGGAGACATCCGGCTCGAATCGACGCCGCGCGTCTGGCTCGATGACGTCCAGTTCCATCCCAACGCGGCGCAAAGGTCGGTCCGCGTCAAAGGCCGGATCGGCAATTCCTCCGGCGCTTCGGGCGCCAGCGCGGTGAAGCTGAGCTTTCGTCCGATCCGAGGAGGGCGTCCGATTGCGGGTCGACCCGCCCGAAGCGTCCAGAGCGAAGTCCGTTGGGAAGTCGAGGGCGGTTCGTTCGAGAGCGAAGTGGCGCTGGGCGCCGACGCCCCGTTGTGGGACGAATTCGACCCGGTTTTGTACGCGGTGACGGTGGAACTGGAGGCGCCGGCCCACCG
The DNA here is from genome assembly GCA_035389025.1 of Verrucomicrobiota bacterium. GTDB lineage: Bacteria > Verrucomicrobiota > Verrucomicrobiia > Limisphaerales > J093 > MWFF01. The sequence goes on along the minus strand of DAOOQY010000109.1, from coordinate 1,716 downwards.
CGTGTCCGGGCGGTTCGGGCTGCGGGATTTTGGCGTGGACGGCACGCAATTCACCGTCAACGGGCGCAAGACATTTTTGCGCGGCACGCTCGAGTGCGCCATCTTTCCGAAGACGGGCCACACGCCCACCGATCGTGAGACGTGGCGGCGGGTGATGCGGGCGGCCAAGGCGCATGGCCTCAACAACCTGCGCTTCCACTCGCACTGTCCGCCCGAGGCGGCGTTTGCGGCGGCGGACGAAGAGGGCGTTTATCTTCATGTCGAGTGCGGTTCCTGGGCCAATCAATCCACGACACTGGGGGACGGCAAGCCGGTCGACGCCTGGGTGTACCGCGAAGCCGAACGGATTCTGCAGGCCTATGGCAATCACCCGTCGTTTGTCCTGTTGCTTTATGGGAACGAACCTGGGGGCGATCGGCACGCGGCGTATCTCAAGACGTGGGTCGAGCATTTCAGGGGCCGGGACGGGCGCCGGCTTTACTCGAGCGGGGCGGGTTGGCCGCAGATTCCCGAGAACCAATTCCATGTGGTTCCGGACCCGCGCATCCAGGCCTGGGGCGGCGGCATGCAATCGCGGATCAATGCGCGTCCTCCGGAAACGGTCACCGACTACCGCGACTTCATCCGGGCGCGTCCCGTCCCGGTCATCAGCCACGAAATCGGCCAGTGGTGTGTCTATCCCAACTTCGCCGAGATGTCGAAGTACACTGGCTACCTCAAAGCGCGCAACTTCGAGATTTTCCGCGACTCGATCGAGAAGGGGGGCATGCTCGATCAGGCTGACGAGTTCCTGTTCGCGTCGGGCAGACTCCAGACGCTCTGTTACAAGGAGGACATCGAGTCGGCTCTGCGCACGCCCGGGATGGGCGGCTTCCAACTGCTCGATTTGCACGATTTCCCCGGCCAGGGCACGGCGCTGGTCGGCGTGCTCGACCCATTCTGGGAGTCCAAGGGCTACGTGACAGCGGACGAGTACCGACGCTTCTGCAATTCGACCGTGCCGTTGGCGCGGCTCGCCAAGCGCGTCTTCACGACGGACGAGGAGTTGGTGGCCGGTTTGGAAGTCGCCCATTACGGCCCCCGCCCGCTCGAAGGCGCGGCTTTGGTCTGGCGGCTGGTCGATGACGAGGGCCGCGCGCTGGCCGAATCGACTTCGAGTTGCCCCGAGATTCCGCTGGGCAGCGCCACGCCGCTTGGCAGTGTCCGCGCCCCGCTCGAGTCCATGCCCGCCCCGGCGCGCTACAAGCTCGTTGTCTCGATCGAAGCGCGCGGGGATCAGGCGGCGGCCCGCCGAGGCTCGGCTTCTCTCCGAGGTGCCCGATTCGAAAACGACTGGGACATCTGGGTCTACCCGCCGGCCGTGAAGACCGCGCCCCCGGCGGATGTCACGGTCACGGAGACGCTCGACGAGAATGCCAAGGCCGTCCTGGCCCGCGGGGGCAGGGTGCTGCTCGTCGTGCCGCCAAGCCGGGTGCGACCCGACCCGAAGCTCGGACGCATCGCGCTCGGTTTTTCGAGCATTTTCTGGAATACGGCCTGGACGGGGCGCCAACCGCCTCACACCCTGGGCATTCTGTGCAATCCGCGTCATCCCGCGTTGGCCGATTTTCCCACCGACGGTTACAGCAACTGGCAGTGGTGGTATGTCGTAAGCCGGGCCGGGGCGATGATCCTCGACGGTCTCCCGTCGGACGTGCGCCCGACCGTCCGACGGGA
>DAOOQY010000108.1:0-9394 GCA_035389025.1 Verrucomicrobiota bacterium | reverse complement strand
CCGCCCCTCGCGGCCAGGGCGCCCCTAAGTCCGACAGCCTGCTAGGCAGTAATGCTCCCGGCTCACTCTCTGGGCGCGGTTTTGCCAGAGCCCGGATACGAGAGACCCCGCGAAGCCATCTAAATATCCGGCTATGCGGCTCCCAGTGAAAACGGCGGTCGATGGTGAAAGCACAACGGAGGCTGACGTTCGCACGCCAGCCTCCGTTATCGGGAATCAGTGGAACAGTAACTTAACTAACTACCGGACTCGTCGGCGCAAACCGAGGGCCAAACCGCCCAAGCCGATCAGGGCCAGAACGCTTGGCTCGGGAATCTGCTGGATTGTGAGATTGTCGTAATAGACGGGGCCAGTGCCGTTGGCGAACAAGTCGATGGCCCCGATTGCGTTGGCGCCGGTTGCCTGCCACGCATGCTCAGGACCGAACGCAACGCCGTTGTAGTACTGCTGCACCTTGTTGTTGTCCAGGTCAACATCGAGCGTCCAGGTCGACCACGCGTCCCTGACGATCGGCAGAGTTGACGTATGTCCCGCAAGGTCCGAGCCACCTGATTCGCCGAAGATGCCCGTCGCGAGATTGCCGACCGTCTGGATGCTCCAGTTGTTGTCGCCGGCATCGCTGTACTTGTTCAGAAAGATCAGGTAACTCTCTCCGCTTGTTACGCTGGATGGCACATACTGGTTGATGCTGATCTGCCATTTTCCTGATGTGTAATTGAACTGATGCACCAGATCGCTACCGCCCGTGATGTTCACGGAATTGGGCGCGCTCTTCGCCTGGCTGCTGGAGACAACAGCACCAGCCCCAGCGTCGTTTCCCCAGCCTTTCCAGCCGCCCTGGCCGTGCATGTTCGAGCCAGCGGCGTATCCATCGAAGTTTTCGCTAAAGTCTTGAGCTTGCGCGACGCAAGCCATCGCCACCACTACGGACAGTCCAAGAATCGTTCGTGTTGTGTTCATAGGTTGTTTTGCAGTGCCGCGCGCATTCTAGGGAACGGGCCGGCACAGGCAAGAGAAATCTTCATGCATTTTGACGAGGTGTTGGCGTGAGGCGAATAATACGGAAAGTATTCATTATAAACATTTTAAATGTGAATTCTGTCCACGGAAGATCGCCTTCAAAGTTGTTGAAAGGGGGGTGAGCCTGCGCTAGAATGCAACCGATCCGAAGCTCATTGCGCCGTGGCCCGCATTTCAGCACCTCGACGGTGCACATCGCGAGAGGACTGTTATGCGGGCCATATACAGCCCGGCATTTGCCCTCTCGGGGAGAAGCGTCAAGGATCAATGACAATCGTCGAAGCCAAGTGTCAAGTGAACGTTGCATGCCTTCCCGGCCAGGGTCGGCGACGCTCACGCCTGATGGCTCGATCCTTGATGTGCGCCGGACTCGGCGTTCTTTCCCTGGTCTTGTCTCTCGACTGCTCAGCACAGGGGGCTCCTGGTGCAGGAGATCGGATGCCGGACACCGCGAAGCCCAGTGAAGCATGGGGGCCAGGGACGGTAGCGGTGCAGCAGGCCCTCGATCCGGAGTCTCTGTCAGGCGCGAATGCAGCAACTCCGGAACGACCGGGGACGCGGCGACCACTTGAGGCGGAGCTTGGGGTGCGAGTGGGGGCCGTGGGATTGGTCGGTGTGCAAGGGTTGACAGTGCAACGGTTTGTCGAGGAGCTTGCGGTCATCTCGGGCGTTTCGCTTGGTTTCCTGGGCTTTGTGCTGCGGCGGCAATCCAGACTCAAGGCCGAGTATCGGGTGATCGAGAGCGTCTACCGCGAGGCCATCGGCGCGGCTGGAGCCGTTCCGTACCGGAAGGACATTGCGACCAATCTCTATGCCTTCATGGGCGACGGGATCGAGGGCATCACAGGTTACCCAGCCTGCGAGATGACGCCGACGCTTTGGCGCAGCCTGATCCTCGATGAGACGGAGCGGGGCGGCAGCGGTTTCGAACACACGCCCCCGGTTGCGCGCCAGGAGGGTGTTGGAGGACCGCGGCTGTGGCGATGTGACTTGCGCATTCGGACACGCTCGGGCGAAGAGCGTTGGGTGGCCGACAGTTCGACTCAGGTGCTGGGACGCGATGGGGAACCGAGGGCGTGGGTTGGCATGCTCGAGGACATCACGGAGACCAAGAGGATGGAGCAGCGCTCGACGCAGCGCCAGCGGGTGCTCGAACTGATCGCGACGGGCGCGCCGCTTGCGGTGGCGCTCGATGCGGTTTGCACGCTGTGGCAGAACCACATCGCGGACTCGACGTGTTGCATCGCAGTCGTGAACGCGGCGGGGCGCCTCGAGTTCCTGAATGCGGGCCGGGCCGCCTCGGAGCGCCGGGCATGCCCGGCTTGTTTCGGACCGGCGGTTCTGGATCGGTGGAGCGCAGATCAGAACCGGGCTGTCGAACGGGTTCCAGATGCATTCACGGCGTCGGAATCGTGGCGACTCGGGCTGGGTCCAACGGGGGGAGATGGCACCGGCGCTTTATCCTGGTCGATGCCGGTCGATGGAGTCGAGAAGCAACTTCTCGGTGTGGTCTGTTGCTGTGCCGACCGTGCCAAGCTGTTGGATGCCAAGCAGTCGGACACAGCGCGTCTGGTGGTCTCTCTGGCTCGTTTGGCGATCGAAAGACATCGGAACAACGAGGTGCTTCGGGGGAGGGCCGAACGGCTGGCCGAGGTGAACAAACGGCTCGTCGAACTCGCGCGCAGTCCGCACATCGGCGGCGGGGCGTGGGAGGCATCCGTGCGCGAGATCACCGAAGCCGGTGCCCGTGCGATCCAGGTCGCTCGAGTCGGAATCTGGCTGCTGACGCCCGACGGCGAAGACCTGTGTTGCGAGGACAGGTTTGACCTCGACTCGGGGCGGCATGAGTGCGGGGAGCGTCTGTCGGTGGCGCGCTATCCGGCCTACTTCAACGCGTGTGGTTCGTCCCGCATCATCGCTGTGCGGCAAACCGCCACCGATCCGCGCACCGACGAGTTGCGCAAGGACTACCTGGCATGGCATGGCATCGCCTCGTTGCTCGATGCGCCGATCCGGCAGGCGGGGCGCCTGCTCGGCGTGTTCAGTTTCGAGCACACGGGCTTGGCGCGGGATTGGATGCCCGAGGAAGAGGTGTTTGCGGCGTCCTGCGCCGACTTTGTGGTGCTGGCGATCGAGGCCCGCGAGCGGTGCCGGGCCGAAGCGCTGGTGCGCCAGTTGAATGTCGACCTCGAGCGGCGGGTGGACGAGCGCACCCGGCAATTGAGCCAAGCCAACGCCGAACTGGCGCGGGCGGCGAAGCTCAAGGACGAGTTCCTGACGGGCATGAGCCACGAACTGCGCACGCCGCTGGTCAGCATCCTCGGCTTGGCCGAGGCCTTGCAGACCGATTCGCCCGGGGCGCTCAACACGCGCCAGCGCCATCACGTGCGCACCATCGAGGAAAGCGGCCGGCATCTGCTGCACCTGATCAATGACGTGCTCGATGTCGCCAAGAGCCAGGCCGGGCGGATTCGACTTCAACTCGACCTTTGCGATGTGGGCGGGGTGTGCGAATCGGCCGTGCGCCTTGTCAGGGAGTCCGCGCTCGCCAAGGGGCAGACTCTCAGCGTCACCATCAGGCCGCCCGGTGTCAGTTGTGTGGCGGACGCGCGGCGATTGAAGCAGATACTCGTGAATCTCCTCTCGAACGCGGTTAAGTTCACTCATCGAGACGGGCGCCTCGGCCTGGCCGTGGAAGGGGACGAGGCGAATCGGGCCCTGCGTTTCACGGTGTGGGACACCGGGGTGGGCATTGCCGCCGAGGACCTGCCGCGCTTGTTTCAGCCCTTCGTCCAGGTGGGCGAGAGGCTCTCCCACACCCCGGCCGGCACCGGTCTTGGCCTGGTGCTGGTGCGCCGCATGGCCGAACTGCATGGCGGCCACGTGCACGCCGAAAGCACGCCGGGAACCGGAAGCCGCTTCAGCGTGGTGCTGCCTTGGCGAACCAGACTTGAAACCGAATGCGGGCTCCGAGACGGCCTCGACACGGAGGGGCCGCCCTCGGGACCGCCGTCAACGCTTGAACACACTGCTGATCATCGATGACGACGTCGGAACGCAGGAAACCCTCCAGGCGCTGCTGGCGTCCGAAGCGAGACGGCTCGAATTCGTGTCCAATCCCACCAAGGCCCTGGGCATCGCGACCGAACTCCAGCCCGACCTGATCCTGCTGGACGTCCTGATGCCGGGACGGGACGGATTCGAGCTCTGTCGGCAGATACGCGCCAATCCCGCGCTTGCCGAGGTTCCGATTCTGCTTCTCACGGTTCTGGACGACCGGGATTCCCGCCTTGCGGGCATCGCGGCCGGGGCGGACGATTTTGTGTCCAAGCCGTTTGACCGCGCCGAGTTGACCATGCGCGTCCAGAGCATTCTCCGGTTGAACCGCTATCGCCGGCTGCTCGAGGAACGCACCAAGGTGGATCAACTCACCGAGTACGCCCTGGTCGTCAGCCATGACCTCAAGGCCCCGCTCCGCGGCATGCGCCAGCTTGCCGATTGGATCGCGCGGGACCACGCCGCGCGCCTCGATTCGGAGGGGCAGCAACTGTTCACGCTTCTGCAAGAGCGGGTGCGCGAGTTGGATCGAATGATCGACGGGCTCTTGGAGTGCGCCCGGGTGGGGAAGTCGGATCAGGTTGAGCGGCAGGTCGCCACGGGTGAACTGGTGCGCGAGATCGCGGGGCAACTCGCACTCCCGCCGCTGGTCAAGGTCGTGATCGATCCCGACCTGCCGACCGTGAACGCGAGCCGCGAGCGGTTGCAGCAGGTGTTCCAGAACCTGCTCGATAATGCCCTGGCTTCCTTGGACCAGCCGCAGGGGCGGCTTCGGGTCAGCGCCACGCGACGAGTCGCCGCCTGGGAGTTTCTGGTGGCTGACAACGGACGCGGGATTGCGGCGCGCTTTCTGGATCGGGTCTTCGAGCCATACTGGCGGCTGCGTCGCAGCGGCGACAAGCCCGGCGTGGGACTGGGCCTGACCCTGGTCAAGCGGATCGTCGAGGACCGGGGCGGCGCCGCCTGGATCCGGTCCCAGGAGGGGCGTGGCACGACCGTGCACTTCACCTGGCCTGATGAGCGCGCCGATCGACAGCGACCGCCGTCCCAGGCCGGCAGAGGGGCGAAGCGCCCGCATGGGTCCGCGCAACCTTGACGATTCCTGTTTGCGCGGGCGGAAGAACACTGTACAGATCTTCCCCTGTCATGAACGCGCAGCCCATCCGATTCTGTCGTCAACTCCCCACCCGCTTATGAAAGGCATCCCCGTCCTCCACGTCGAAGCCGATGGGATCGCTCGGGCTTGGGAAGAATCGCTCGTCGCCCTGCATGAGCGCGGATGCAACGTCCGGACCGAGTATGACAAGCCCGACGATCCGCCAAGCAAGGACGCGACGATGATCATCACGATCGCCGACCCTCTGAGCGAGCCGATGATCCACAGGGATTTTCCCGGAGGCCCCGTCGAGTTGCAGGAGTACGTGATGGAAGTGTGCGAGGGCATCAAAGACCACCTGGTGCGCGATCCGGACGACCCGCACGACACGCGCTGGGAGTACACCTATCATCAACGCTTGTTCGCCTACACAGCGCCCACTCTCGAACCCGCGGACCAGATCGAGACCCTCTGCCGGAAACTGGCGCGAACACCGCACTCGAGGCGCGCCCAGGCCGTCACGTGGAAGGTCTGGGAGGACAACGATTGCTACGACCCGGCCTGCCTTCAGAGCATCTGGTGCCGGCTGACCGAGGAGCAGGGGCGCCCGGTCCTGAGCATGAACGTACGGTTCCGGTCCAACGACGCCTACAAGGCCGCATTCATGAATATCTTCGCCCTGGTTCAACTGCAGAAGCGCATCGCCGAGCGCATCGGCAGCCTGACCGGGCGCCCCGTCGACCTGGGGCGCTACGTCCACGTCGCGGACAGTTACCACATCTACGGCTCCTATTTCCGCGAGTTCGAAGGCCGATTCCTCGGCGCGCTCCGCAAACGCTCGTTCGAGCAGCGGACGCTCCGTTACGCCGATCTGAGAGAGATGATGGAGGAGGCGCGGCCGATGATCCTCGAGAAAGCGGCGAACATGGGCAAAGAGACTGCCTGAGTCACCGCGCCGCACTGCCACCCTCTTGACCCAGCCCGCATATTTCTCTCACCCCGTCCGAGCACAGGGCGGTCAGATCTCGGATGGTGTCTGCTATGCGGGTTAGCCGGTTACGGTTCCTCGCGAAGCGTGTGAAACAGCCGGCTGCGGGCGCGCCGCGGACCTCCGGTAGAGGGGCTTCTTCTCGATCGCCGCCGGGAAGCGGCGTCCGCGAATCTCGATTGCCAGCGCCGTGCCCGGCTGCGCCATCGCAGTCCCCACGTAGGCCATCCCGATCCCCACCCCCAAGGACGGGCTTTGCGTGCCGCTGACCACCTTGCCAATCGGCGCTGCAGCCGGGTCGGGGCTCCAAACGACGTAGTCGGGGCGGGGAGGCGGCGATTTGTCGGCCATTCGGAACGCCACGCATCGCCTGGATACTCCCTCGGCCTTTTGCCTCAGCAGCACGTCCCGTCCGACAAAGTCGCCCTTGTCGAGCGCCACGAAGAAGGCGAGGCCGGCTTCGATGGGGGTCGTCGCCTCGGTCAGTTCATGACCATAGAGCGGATAGCCCATTTCGGTGCGCAGAGTGTCGCGCGCGCCCAGACCCGCCGGCTTCAGTCCGAACGGCGCGCCGGCCTCGGTCAGCGCCCGCCAGATCGGGGCGATCACCGCAGACGGCGCGACAACCTCGAAGCCGTCTTCACCGGTGTAACCGGTCCGCGCCACATACACGGAGGCGCCCTGAAACACAAAGGCCCCAATCTCGTTCTTCTTGAGAGCGGACGCGTGCGGCACCAGGGTGCAGCCCATCGATCCGCCCTCGATCGCGGCGTCGATGAACTGCGCCACAGCCGGCCCCTGGACTGCGACGGCGCCACACTCGGACGAGGCGTTCCGAAGACGAAACCCGTCGCGCGTAGGGGCATGGTCGACCCGGATTTGGAGCCAGTCCCAATCCGCCTCGATGCGCGAGGCATTGACGATCATCAGGAACTCGTCGGTGTCGATCCGATACACGTACAGGTCATCCACCACGCCGCCGTGCTCCTGGCAGAGCAGCGTGTACTGCCCCTGCCCGATCGCCAGCTTGCGGATGTCGTTGGTCAGTGTGTGGTTCAGAAACTCGGCCGCTCCGGGACCGCTCACCAGCACCTCGCCCATGTGGGAGATGTCGAACAACCCGGCGCTTTGGCGCACCGCAAGGTGTTCCTGGACGATGCCGGTGTACTGGACGGGCATCTCCCACCCGCCAAAATCGACCATGCGGGCTTCGAGTTGGCGGTGCAAATCGTGGAGCGGGGTCTGTTTGAGCATAGCGTGGCTCAGACGCTACCAAGCTTCCCGCGCCCGTCAAGCAGGCGACGGTGCATCCAGCCCTTCTGCCCATGAACCTCGTAGCCGCGGACGTCAGTCCGCGCCATCTCGCTCCGCCGAAGAGAAGGAACAGCGCCGACTCACGTCGGCGGCTACGAACCGGTTCGAGGGCGCAACGCGCGCTTGAAAATCGGGGAAGTCTCATTTTGGCCTGGGCCTCGCGCCTTGCTTTCTCCGGCGTCCCCGGCACACTGCGGGGCCGATGATCACCGCCACGAGCGCCTCCGGTTCGAATCTCGAAGCGCGTCTCAACACACGTTACATCTGGACCATCTGCCTCGTGGCCGCGCTGGGCGGACTGCTGTTCGGTTACGATTGGGTGGTGATCGGCGGGGCAGCGAAGTTCTACGAGGCCTTCTTCCAACTCAAGGACACCGCCCAAGCCGTCGCCGCCGAACCCGGTTTCTGGGCCAAGCTCAGGGCCAACGCGATCTCCCCGGTGGGCTGGGCGCAGAGTTGCGCGCTCCTCGGGTGCCTGGTCGGCGCGATCGTTTCCGGACCTGTGAGCGACCGATTCGGACGCAAACCGATCCTCATCGTGGCGGCGTTCAACTTTGTGGCGTCGTCCCTCGGAATCGCCTTTGCCCAGAGCTTCCCGGTGTTTGTCACGTGGCGGATCATGGGTGGCGTGAGCATCGGGCTGGCGTCGAACATCTCCCCGTTGTACATCTCCGAGATCGCCCCCGCCAAACAGCGCGGGCTGCTTGTCGCCATCAACCAACTCACGATCGTCCTCGGCATCCTGGCCGCCCAATTCGTGAACTGGTGCATCGCCCGCCCGATCCCGGATGGGATGTCCGCGGACGCATTCGCGGCGTCGTGGAACGTGACGCACGGCTGGCGCTGGATGTTTGGGGCCTGCGCAGTGCCGTCTCTGCTGTTCTTTGTCAGCGCTCTGTTCGTGCCGGAAAGCCCGCGCTGGCTCTGCAAGGCCGGATCGGGCAGTCGGGCGGAGGGAATCCTCTCGCGCATTGGCGGCGCGTCGTACGCGTCGGCGGCGATGGCCGAAATCCAGGCCACTCTGACGGGTGAAGACAGGCGCGTTCGTTTGGGCGAACTGCTCGACCGGCGGGTGCTGGTCGTGCTGGGCCTGGGCATCTTCCTGGCGGTGTTCCAGCAATGGTGCGGCATCAATGTCATCTTCAATTACGCCAGCGAAATCTTCGCCCAGGCCGGCTTCAACCTCAACGACGCCCTCACCAACATCGTCGCCACAGGCGTGGTCAACCTGGTCTTCGTCTTCGTGGCGCTGTTCACCGTGGACCGGTTGGGGCGCAGGCCGCTGATGCTGTTCGGGGCGGCGGGCTTGGCGCTCATCTACCTGGCGATCGGAGCCTGTTATCACCTCAAGGGAGCGGGCACGCCCGTGCCCCCAATCCTGTTCCTCGTCTTGGTTCTGGCGGCCATTGGCACATACTCGATGTCGCTGGCGCCGGTGGTCTGGGTGCTCATCTCCGAGATTTTCCCCAACCGCATCCGCGGCACCGCGATGTCGATCGCCGTCGGCGCCCTCTGGATCGCCTGCTTCCTCCTCACTTACACGTTCCCGATCTTCAAGACCCTGCTCGGTGTGTCCTACACGTTCTGGATTTACGCGGCGATCTGCGCCGCGGGATTCGCGGTGCTTTGGTTCCGCCTGCCGGAGACCAAGGAAAAATCGCTCGAACAAATCGAGCGCGATCTGGTCGATCGACCCGGGCGCGGGGCCGATGCATGAAGTGGACTAGCCTGCATTGGCACTTCTTTTGTGTACTCCAGCTTCACGATGTCCAAGAGTGGTGAGAAATGCAGGCTAGGCCCGGCGCCCTCGCCGGGCGACCGAACACCGACACCAACCAGATTCACCGCAGCGGATTCTCCCGTTGCAGGGCGGTTCTGAGCTGGGAGGGGGTGATTGGAGAATAGGGACTTAACGAATT
>DAOOQY010000107.1:0-9407 GCA_035389025.1 Verrucomicrobiota bacterium | reverse complement strand
TCTGATAGGCCGCGTTGGCGCGCGCCGCCCCCTGGTTGAATGCGTCTTTGACAGCTTGTTCCATAGCGGGTGACCTTATTTGACCGGCAAATTGACTTTACGGCGCATCAGGCTCTTCGCAAGTCCGTAGCGGTAGAACGTGCCCACCGGATCGGGAATGCCCCCGAGCACCTTGTTGATCTCGCCCTCTTCCTTCGGCGCAACGTTCGAACAGAGGGACGACAGAATCTTCAGTCCCTGGTCGCGCACGCGCGAGGTCGGACCAAAACACCCGGTGCACGGCATTCCTCCCCGAATGCAGGCGGCCTCGCAACCGCTGCGCGTGCTGGGCCCCATGCAGACGATGCCCTGAGCCAGCAAGCAGAGGTTGGGGTCCATCAGTTTCTGATGGGGCCGCTTGAACTCCGTGAAGCTCGTGTTCACCGGCTTCGAGGCCTTCCGCGGGCACTCGTCGCACAGCGCGATGTCCGGCGCGATCACCGAGCCTTTGGGCGGCAGCCGGTTCTCGAGCAGGGCCGTCACCGCCGCCTTCGTCAGCTTGGGCGTGGGCGGACACCCCGGCACGTAGTAGTCGACCTCGACAACCTGGTCCAGTGCCCGGACCACATTGTGCAGTTCCGGCAAAGTCGGCTCGCGACCGCCGTCCGCGGACTTCAATTGCGGGCGCGTCTTCTTCGGATTGGCCATGCTCGGGGCATCCTCGTAATTGAACTTGAGCATGTGCTCGCGCGAGAACTGATTGCCCAGAGCGGGGATGCCGCCCAGATGGGCGCAGGCCCCGTAGGCGATCAAGTACTGGCTCTTCCGGCGCAGCATGTGGGCCATCTCCTCCTGCTCGGTGCTTCGGATGGCCCCGTTGAGCAGGGTGGCCACAATGGACTTGTCGGGCATGGCCTCGATGTCCTTGTACTTGAAATCCATCGCCACAGGCCAAAGGACGATGTCCACCTTCTCGACAACGCCCAGGATGTCCTCGGCCAGATCGACCACGGTCTCTTCGCAGCCTCCGCACGAGGCGCACCAGTAAAACGCGACTTTGGGTTTAGACATGAGCCACCTCCGATTTCGAGGCTGCAGCGGGCTTTTGGAGCTTCGCGGCGCAGGCGCATCCGGCCCCCGCTGCGTCCCCGCCGCGGATATCCTCCTCCAGGCGGGTGACCTCCTTGTCCCATTCTTCAAACCGCTGCGGCAAGCCGAGCGGGCCGACCTTCAGCAGTTGCTCGGTCATTTCGTTGATGACCGCCTTGACCTTGTCCCCTTCGGCGGCCGAAATCCACTCGAGACGCACCCGTTCCTCCTCGATCCCCATGTCCCGGAGCAGGCGCTTGAGCAGTTGGAACCGGCGCAGCATCTTGTAGTTCCCCTCGGCGTAGTGGCAGTCCCCGGGATGACACCCGCCGATCAGCACGCCGTCCGCCCCGCGCGTCAGCGCGTCCACAACAAACTGCGGGTCGACCCGCCCCGAACACATCAGCCGGATCACGCGGACATTCGAGGCGTACTTCATGCGCGACACCCCGGCCAGATCGGCCGCCGTGTAGGTGCACCAATTGCAGAAGAACGCCACAATCCGCGGTCGCCATTCCTTAGTCATAAGCCAGTACTCCTTGAATCTCGCTGAAAACTTGCTCGTCCTCGAACAGGTTCTGCACAATCGAGCCGGACGGACACGCCCCGACGCATGTGCCGCAGCCCTTGCACAACGCCTCGTTGATGCGGGCCTTCTTGCGCGTTTCGTCGTACAGGATCGCCGAGTACGGACAGAGCGGAACGCACGATTTGCAGCCCGAGCATTCCTGGTCGAGAATGAACGCCGTGTTGGGCTCCTGCTCGACAAAGCCCTTGTCGATCAACACAAGCGCCTCCGCCGCCGCCGCGCCCGCCTGCGCCACGGTGTCCGGAATGTCCCGCGGCCCCTGACACGCCCCGGCGATGAAGATGCCGTCGGTGAACGTGTTGACCGGAGCGAGCTTCGGGTGGCGTTCGAGGAAGAAGCCCTCGGTGCCGCAGCTCATGTTGAACAGACGCCTCACGTCCTGGGCGTCGGCCTGCGGTTCGAGACCGCTGGACAACACCACCATGTCGACCGGGATGCGCCGCACGTAGCCGGCCAGCGTGTCCTCGACGCGGATCACGAGCTTGCCCTCCTCCTCGGGCGTCATGGCCCAGTCGGTCACCTCGCCCACGCGTCCCCGGATGAAGTGCACACCCTCGTCCAGCAGCTTGTTGTAGAACTCCTCGTAGCCTTTTCCCGGCGCCCGGATGTCGATGTAGAAGTTGTAGACCTCGGCCTCGGTGTGCTCCTTGAGCAAATGCGCCAGCTTCATCGAGTACATGCAGCACACCCGCGAGCACCAGATGTTGGTCTTCTTGTCGCGCGAGCCCACGCAATGGATGATGCCGATGCTCTTCGGATGCTTGGGCGAGCCGTCGGGATTCTTGCCTTCGCGCAGGATCACTTCGCCGCCGGTCGGCCCGGACGCGTTGACCAGCCGCTCGATCTCGAGCGCCGTGTACACGTTCTTGTAGATGCCGTATCCGTACGCCGGAACGCGCTTGGAATCGAATGTTTTGAAGCCCGTGGCCACGATGATCGTGCCGACCTCGATCTCCTTGATCTCCTCTTTCTGCGTGAAATCGATCGCGTTCTTGTCGCCGCACGCCTCGACGCACGTCTTCTTGCACTTGTCCGAGACGATCGGCGTGCCGTCCGGGCCTTTGGTCCGCTTGAAGTTCAAGCACACGTTGGGGTCGATGATCACGATCTGGGGCGTCGCCTGCGGGAAAGGAATGTAGACCGGCTTGCGCTTGCCCAGGCCCTCGTTGAACTCGTCCTCGAATTTCGGCTCCTTGAAAACGCACTGCGAGATGCAGTCCATGCACCCGATGCACCGCTCCTCGCTGATGTAACGGGGCTTGCGCTTCACCCGCACCTTGTAGTTGCCCACGTAGCCGTCCACCTGCGCAACCTCCGAGTAGCTCCACAGGGTGATGTTCGGATGCGCCCCCACCTCGGACATCTTCGGCGTGAGAATGCACGCGGCGCAATCGAGCGTCGGGAACGTCTTGTCGAACTTGGCCATGTGCCCGCCGATCGACGGCTCCCGTTCCACCAGATAGACCTTCTTGCCCGCATTGGCCAGCGTCATCGCCGCATGAATGCCCGCGATCCCGCCGCCGACCACCAGGACATCGGGGTTGATCTTGACCGTCTTGGTCTCGAGCGCCTTGTGGAATGCCACCCGATCGATCGCCGCATGGGCCAGCGCCTTGGCCTTCACCGTCGCTTCCCCACGATCGGTGTGCACCCAGGAATCGTGTTCCCGGATGTTCACCATGTGAAAGTAGTACGGGTTCAGGCCGCCGGCCGCCGTCGCGCTGCGGAAGGTGTGTTCGTGAAGCAGAGGCGAGCAGGACGCCACCACCACGCGGTTCAAGTTGTACTCCCGGATGTCCTTCTGGATCAGTTCCTGGCCGGGATCGGAGCACATGTACTTGTAGTCGCGCGAAAGCACCACGTTGGGAAGCCCCTTGACGTACTTGGCGACATCGGCGCAATCCACCATCGCGGCGATGTTGTGCCCGCAATGGCAAACGTAGAAACCGATCCGAATGTTTTCCTTCGTGCTTTGCATGTCGGTCTTCTTTCGATTCGAGAAATCGTCTGGGGCCGCTCAGGTCGCCGATGCCGCCGCCGTCCGCGCGGCGCAACAGGCCGGCGCCGACGCCAGCGGCTTCATGGGCACCAAGCCGCGTTGGAGCCCCATCTGCTTGGCCGTCATGCCAAAGGCCAAACCCATGAGCTGGCTGAAGTACACGGTGGGAATCCGGGCGGATTCCCATTTCGCGGCGATCTTGCCGTGGAACGAGTCCAGATTGAACAGGCAGAGGGGACACACCGTGGCGATCACATCCGCGCCGCGCTTGATGGCTTCCTTCAAAATGATGTAGGAGAGCCGCACCCCCGCCTCGGGCAGCGTGCCGGTCAGGCTCCCGCCGCAGCACTTGGTCTTGAGCGGGAACTGGACCACCGTTGCGCCCAGCGCTTCGAAGATGCGGTCCATCGAGGTCGGATTGAACTGGTCGTCGAACGTCGCATACGGACGAACGATCTGGCACCCGTAATAAGGCGCCACTTTCAGGCCCTTGAGCGGGTGCGTCACCTTCTGCTTGATCGCGTCCACCCCCACGTCGCTGATCAGCACGTCGAGCGGATGCCGCACCGGGATATCGGTCGAGTACTTGAGATTCACGGCCGTCATCGCGCGGTCGACCGTGGACTTGATGTGCGGGTAGTCGTGGATAAGGTGCTGCGTCTTGTTGAGCACCAGGTAACACGCGCTGCACGGCGCCAGCACCTGCTGCAGCCCCGCTTTCTCCGCAATCGCCAGATTCCGGGAAGCCGCCACGCACGCCTTGCCTTCGTCCACCGCCATGTAGGCCGTCGCGCCGCAGCAGTTCCAATCCGGCAACTCTTCGAGTTCGATGCCCAGGTGCCGCAGCACGGGCAGGAGCGACTCCTCGTAGGCCCGTCCTTGTCCCTTCAGCGAGCAGCCAGGATAATACGAGTACTTCATGCGTCGGCCTTTCACTTTCCTTCGTCCACCGTCTCGAGCATCCGCGCCAAATCAGCCCGGCCACGAATCTTCTCCTGGATCATCGAGAAACGCCCTGTCTTCATCATGCCCAGGCCCAGGGGGGCCATCCCCATGGCGGCGAAGGGGTTGGTCTTCATGTACATCTTGGTGGCCAGCAGAATCTCGTTCACCCGCCCGTAGTCGTGCACCATCTTCGTAAACTCCTGCGCCAACACCGGCGTCGGCAGACCGCGCGGATAGACCTTCTCCTTGATGGCCCGCTGCTTGAGCTCGTACATGATGTCCGTGATCCCAATCTGCCGCGGACACTCGACGGTGCAGGCGTAACACGAGGCGCACAGCCAGATGGTCTTGCTCCCGAGAACCTCGTTCTTGAAGTCGAACCGCGTCATCTCGATCACCTGCCGCGGCGTGAAATCCATGTAAATGCTCAGAGGGCAAACCCCCGAACAGGTGCCGCACTGGATGCAGTCCTTCAACTCCTCGCACCCAGGCACGCTCATGACTTCCTCGCCGAAGCCTTTGACCCGGTCCGCCTCGTACTTGATTGTGCGCGTCATCTCCATAAAAAACCGCCTTCCCATCAGCCAATCAGGCCCGTCTTCCCACGGCCGTCAGGACGCCTCTGTTCGCCCTCGACACCTGCATCGCTGCCATCCTGATAAGATGCGTTTGTTCCTCTAGCCCCCCCACAGTCCGGGTGCTAACCGAGATTTGTTGAAAAAGCATCTTTTTTTGGTTTGCCCCTCTGCCAGCCACCCGAGAACAGCCCGCTCCACACCCCGCAAACCGCGGACAGGGCCCATTCATGACATGAACGCGAGAAGGCCGGAGTGGGGGACGGCTCGTCCCCCGCCATGTCAAGTGAAGGCGGCGTTTCCCGGCGACGGGCCGTCGCCGCTCCACTTCATGAATTGGCGCTGAACCGCGGAAAACTCCATGTGTTTTCCGTTGACGTCCCGGCCAGGCCGTGCGCACTCTGCGGGCCAGCCATTGGGGCAGAGACTGGTTCGAACTATGAACGCCATGACACTTCACCAACGAATTCTGCCTGCGACGTCCATTCTCACAACCGCCGCGGCGCTGATGGCTTGCACCCCGCTGGCCGAGGCCGCCACCGCCGCCTACTGGCGATTCGAGCAAGGCCCGGCCGACGCGCAGATGATCCATGTCTCCGGCGGCAACGGGGTGTGGTCGGCCGATGTCGTCGATGCCTCCGGCAACGGCAACGACCTGTCGGTCTGGACCGGGGAGGCTTGGGCGGGTTACGCCTACAAGACCGATGTCGCCGCCCCGGTCGTCCCGCCCGCGGGCCTCGAGAACAATTTCAGCGTCAAGAATACCGGCGGCCTCCCGGGGATGTGGAACAACACCCTCCGGACCTGGACGCCCTCGGCATTCACAATCGAGGCGACGTTCAAGCCTGAAACCGGCGGTTGGCGGACAGTCGTCGGCCGCGACAGCCTCGGGGCCGGCACACAGCCGGGGGCCGATCCGCAAGCATCCGCCCTCTATTTCCAGATTCAACCCGACAACAATGTGGCCATCACCTTCCAGGACGTGATGGGCTTTCAGTATACGGCCGTGTCCGCCCCGAATGTGGTGCAGGGATTTGCCTTCAGCACGGACCCCAATGGCCTCACGGGCAAATGGTACAGTTTGGCGGGCGTCAGCGACGGCGAAACACTCTCGCTCTACCTCAATGATATCGCGACCGGCACAGGCTATCACCTGGTCGCCCAGACCGATCTGACCGCCCAGGGCAGCGCAAACACAGCCCTGACGGCAGGCCTGGGCAGCGGCGGCGACTGGACCGCGGGCGATTTCACCGTGGGTCGTGGCATGTACAACGGCGGCCACGGCGACCGCGCTTACGGGTTCATCGACGAAGTGCGCCTCTCGGAGGGCGCGTTGACCCCTGACCAGTTCCTCTTCGCAATCCCCGAACCGAGCACCTTCGCTCTCGTCCTGGTGGGCGGCCTGACACTCTTCTTGCGCCGCCGCATGGCGCGCTGACCCGAGACCGGTATCATTCGGGCCGAAGCGGTGCCTGTTTCGCGGCTACCAAGCCCTGTTTGCGGCGCAGCAACTCGAACCGCTGGGCATCGCTGAGCGCGCTGTCGGCGATTTGCCGGTTCACCTGCACGATCTCACGATCCAGTGCCGTGTCGCGCAACCGCTTCATCACGTCGTGTAAAAGCCTCTCGGGGTTCGCCGTTCCAAGGCTTTCGGACACCGCCTCGGTGATGAGTTGCCGACTCTGGGCATCCTCGAATTGCCCGAGGAAGACAGCAACTCCGCGCCATGTCCCACCCGCCTCCGCCTCGAGACGGCGCCTGATCAGGTCGCGCACTGCGGCGTGCTGCAACCAATTCAAGTCCAGGCGATCCGCCGCCAGCGGGACCAAAGCGTCGTTGCCCAAAAGCAGCCGGAGCAGCCACGATTCCTGGGGAGCCGGAGGAGCCGCCGCCGGCTCGGACAATGGCGACGCGTCGGTTGTCTCGCGTCGCGCGGGCAGCGGTCTGGGGCCCTTTCGGAATTCGGCCCGGACCGCCTCGATGCTGACGCCCAGGCGCTGCGCGGTCTTTTGAGCATAGGTGTCGACGAGCACCGCGTTGCCGGTCTTGTGGAGGTTCTCGGCCATGCCGCGCACGATCGCCATGCGGCCGCGGTCCGTGGCCCCGTCATTGGTACCCGCCAGACGGTCGAGCAGGTAATCGAAAAAACCCTGGGCGCTCTCGATCAGGTTCCGGAATGCCTCGGCCCCTCGATCTCTGATGAAGCTGTCCGGGTCGTGAGGGGCGGGGATGGTGGCGACACGGATGGCGAGGCCTGACTGCAGCAAATCGTCCAACGCCCGCAAGGCCGCGTTCTGCCCGGCAACGTCCGAATCGAAACAGAGCACGGCTTCGTCGACGTACCTCTTGAGGACGTGGCAGTGGTCGCCGGTCAAGGCCGTGCCCTGAGGCGCCACGACGTTTTGCACCCCGGCCATGAAGCAGGCCATCAAATCCAACTGCCCCTCGCACACGATGACCCGCCCGGCGTCCAGAATCGCCCGCTTCGACTTGTCGAGCCCAAAGAGCACGCGTCCCTTGGTGAAGATGGGCGTCTCGGGAGAGTTGACGTACTTCGCCGTCTTCTCATCCCCGCTCAAGACGCGTCCGCTAAACGCAATCACCCGCCCCTGCTCGTCGCAAATCGGAAACATCAACCGCCCGCGGAACCGGTCGTAATGCCGCCCGAACGTCCCTCCTTCGCCCTGTTTGCGGGTGATCAGGCCCGCCTCCTCGACGAGCGCCGGATCGTAACCCTTGCTCTTGGCCCAGTTGACGGTGTCATCCCAGGCATCCGGAGCGTACCCGAGGCGGAAGAGCCGGACGGCCTCGGCCGTCACACCGCGCCGAATCAGGTAATCCCGCGCGACCTGGCCTGCGGCGTCGTTGTTCAGAACCGCCTGCCAGCGCTGGGTGATCTGCTCGTGCATCTCGAGCAGGGTGTCTTTGCGAAACCGCCTCTGGCGCTCGCCCGGCTCCTGCTCGAACTCGATCGCTATCCGCGCCCGCTCCGCCAACCGGCGCACAGCCTCGACGAAGCTCAGACTCTCGTATTCGCGCACAAACGTGAATACGTCCCCCCCCTTCTGGCAGCCGAAACAATGGAATATCTGCCGCTGCGGGTTGACGTGAAAACTTGGCGTCTTCTCCCGGTGAAACGGACACAGAGCGACAAAATTCGCCCCGGCCCGCTTCAACGGCAGATACCCGCCGATCACATCGACGATGTCGCTGGCGGCGCGGATTTGCTCGATCAACTGCGGCGAGATCAGACCAGTCATGAACCTCTCAACCTGAACGGCCACGCCGCCGCCCTTTGTGCGCGCATGTGCCCCGGGCCTCGAACTCGACGCACGCCCCGGTCAGGTGAAGCTTCTGACCGGTCACCGCAAACCCCAGCCTCCGGCCAATGTCCTCGGCCAGCCGTGCGATTTCCTCGCTCTCGAACTCGATGATCCGATCGCAGTTCTCGCAGACGAGATGGTTGTGGTTCGGATGATCCGCGTAGTTGGGATCGAACACCTTGCGATTCTTCCCCAAATCCAGCGCCCGCACCAGGCCGCTCCCGGTCAGCAAGGGCAGCATCCGATACACCGTGGCCCGGGACACCGACCGATCCAACGCCCGCGCCCAAACCAGCAACTCATCGGCTGTAAAGTGCTGCTGCGTCCCGAACACCGCATCGAGAATCGCACGGCGCTGGGCGGTCAGTCGAAGCCCTCTTTGGGCCAGGAACGCCACAAAACGCCCGATCGCACATGATTTCCCGGTGGCGGCCATGTCCGCACTATAAAGAGAGGCTGTCCCAAGTCAACGCGCCGCCTCAATCGGGCGGTCCAAAACGCGGCGGCCTGCAGCGGGAGTCTCCATCCGTTGTCGGCCCGGCGCCCTCACCGGGCGACAGAACACCGACGACTGTCAGATGCACCGACCCGCCAGCAATCACGGCGACACGAGTCGATAAAACCGAACGCTCGCTCCGGGCTGCACGGGGTCGATGAGTTCAATCGTCCGGGCCGCCGGTTCGGGGGGTGCCGCGGCAGCGACTTCCCACGGACCGTTCAGGGTGTCGGTGGACGCGAGCAGCCGGTAGGGCTGGGCGGCACGAGCCTCGAAGCGCACGACCAGTTGGCCCGCCACAATGCTCGCCGAGGCGATCAGCGGTTGGACGAATTCGGGTTGCCCGGGCGAACCGCCCATGCTCGGGCTCGCCCGCCAATTGCCCGGCTCCGCCGGGTCTCCAAATGGACCG
>DAOOQY010000106.1:0-9411 GCA_035389025.1 Verrucomicrobiota bacterium | reverse complement strand
GGGACAGGTCATTCGCCTACTCACCCGTCCCGTCCGACTTTAGAGCAGCCCTGATGGCAACACCCCAAGGGCCAAAGAAGTTGGCCAACGCCGCGACCAGATGCTGAGGCGGGGTGATGGGCGCGTCATCGGGTGCCGCGGTCAGATGGATGACAACGAAGGGCACGCTGATCACCAGCATGATGACGACGCATACAATGAGGACTTTTCTCGAGCTCATATTCCGTCACTCTCTGCGGTGCCTACGACTCCGGCAAGGAACCGCTGATCCGCAAATCAGCTCAGCCTGCGAACTATGAGCTGAAGGCGCATTGCAGCCTGCCGAGACGACGGGCCGCCCCAGCACTTCCCCAAGCCTCCGTCAGCAATTAGCGCACGCCTTGACCAACACCTATGCGTTCTTTGACCGGCACTTCCATGATCGGGTTCAATCACGTAACCGAACCCGCCCGTCCTCGATCGCCCGTACCTGCGCCTGCGTCGACGGGTCGCTGATCCCAGTCCTTTCATCTGCACTTGCTGTGTGATCTCCTCGGCTCGCGCGGCCCGGAGGCCGGGATTTTTTGGCCCATCTACTACTTCGGCCCCTTCTCGCATCATCCGATGTGGCTCTGGCGGGGCCAGTGGAAGCTCGATGCCTGGCAGAACCAGCTCATCTCGGTGGCGTTGCTCTCGTGGTCATTTCATGTCACTGTTGTGCACGGCGAGTCGTTCGTCGGTATGATCAACTGGCGAGTGGATGCGGTGTTTGTCAGCACCCTGCGCCAATGGCGTGATGTGCTGGCGGCAAAGTGGAAATCGAGCCGCGCATGAATCCAGCTTCCGTGGCAGCGCTGCCGCCACGCCTGAAACTCACCATCACGGCGGCGGCAGAAACGGCCGTGCGCGGGGGGCATCCGTGGGTTTTCGCCAACAGTGTCCGCACCCAAAGCCGCGCGGCGCCGGCAGGCGAACTCGCAGTGATCTACGATCGCCGAGACAAGTTCCTCGCCGTGGGTCTATACGATCCCGATTCACCGCTGCGCGTTCGCGTGCTGCACGCGGGCCAGCCTGCGGCGCTCGATCACGCGTGGTGGCGCGATCGGTTTCGCTCAGCGCTGGCGCGGCGCGAAGGCATCGCGGATGCACAGACCAATGGCCTGCGGCTCATCAACGGCGAGAGCGATGGATGGCCCGGTCTGGTGCTGGATCGCTACGACACGACGTTGGTGCTGAAGCTTTACACGGCGGCGTGGTGGCCGTGGTTGGAGCGGGTGACGGCACTGGTTCGCGATGGGCTCAAGCCAGAGCGTATGGTGTTGCGGTTGAGTAGGAACATCCAAGACACGGCGGGCGCCCAGCGTTTGCGCGACGGCCAACTGTTATTGGGGTCGCCCGTGCAAGCCCCTCCGACATTTTTGGAAAGCGGCATTCGGTTTGAAGCCGACGTGTTGCGCGGGCAGAAGACGGGCTTCTTCCTCGATCAACGCGAGAACCGGCGGCGTGTCGAGACGTTCGCGGCGGGCGCGGATGTGTTGAACGGGTTCAGTTTCTCGGGTGGCTTCTCTCTCTATGCGGCGCGGGGCGGGGCGAAGTCCGTCACCGATCTTGATATCAGTCTGCATGCGCTCGCCGCGGCAGAGCGGAACTTCAAGCTGAACCTTGCTCACCCGGAGGTTGCGCGGTGCGCTCACAGCGTCCTTCAGGTGGATGCATTCGGGTGGATCGAGCGCGCCACGGCGTCGCAGTTCGACATGGTGATTGTCGATCCGCCATCGCTGGCGAAGCGCGAGTCGGAACGAGCAGGTGCGATTCAGGCTTACGGCAAGCTGGCGGCGAACGGGATCCGACTGTTGCGACCAAGAGGCGTGCTGGTCGCGGCTTCGTGCTCGGCCCACGTGAGCGCCGAAGAGTTTTTCAGCACGGTCCGCGGCGCGGCGCGCAATTCGAGTCGGCGATTTGAGGAGTTGGGGACTGCGGGGCATGCGGCGGATCACGCGTCGACGTTTGCGGAGGCGCAATACTTGAAGTGCATTTACCTGCGGTTTGCCTGAACCAGGCTCGGACCTTTGGGCGCATTTTTCCCAGACGCTAAGGTGTCCGAGGGCCTGGACCTGGGCCTGCGTCGTCCGGCAGCCCCCGGCGCAGGTGAACCAACTGCCCCCGCGGATCACCCGGAGCGATCCCGACGCGGGACCACATGGGTCAGACGAGGGCGAAGACCCGCAGTACATGTCTGAATACCTACCCACGCGTCGTGGATCGACAGATGGGGTCTCAAGACAGCTTTTTCATCGCATCGTCCTTGACCCACAACTTAACCGAGCCTTGTTCGGGAATCGACAGCGAAGTCCCGGCGTGTAGACTGCCGGCGTGACCGACCTCACCCGGTTGCTGGAGCGCATCGAGCAAGGCGAATCGTCCGCCGCCGAGGAGTTGCTGCCCCTGGTCTACGACGAGTTGCGCAAACTGGCGGCTCACCGCATGGCTAACGAACCGCCCGGCCAAACCCTTCAGGCCACCGCGCTTGTCCACGAAGCCTGGCTGCGCCTGGTCGGTTCGGGCACGCCGCGCTGGAATGGCCGCGGCCATTTCTTCGCCGCCGCGGCCGAAGCAATGCGGCGGATCCTGGTCGAAAACGCCCGCCGGAAACGTCGCGTGAGGCACGGTGGCGACCTGCAACGCCTCCCCCTGACCTCACTCGACCTGGCCCAAACCACGCCCGACGATGAATTGCTCGCCGTGGACGAGGCCCTCGGGCGCCTGGCCGCCGTCGATCCGGTTGGGGCGCAACTGATCAAGCTCCGCTTCTTCGTGGGGCTGTCGAATGTCGAGGCCGCCCGCTTGCTGGGCCTTTCCGAGCGGACGGCCAAGCGGACCTGGGCCTATGCGCGCGCCTGGCTCCATGAGGAACTGAAGCGGACTGGCTGACGCCTCCATGGCCCAAACCGGTCCGGAACGACAGCGACATCGACACGCGCAGCGACATCTATTCGCTGGGAGTGCTGCTTTACGAGTTGCTGGCCGGCCGGCCACCGTTCGATCCCGGGCAACTCGCCGCCGGCGGGCTGGAAGGGATGTTGCGCTGCATCCGGGAGGATGAACCGCCCCGGCCCTCGACGCGACTGAGCCGGTTGCGTGCGGAGGAACAGACCACCGCAGCCCGACAGCGGGGCACCGAACCGCCCAAGCTGATCGGCCAGTTGCGGGGGGACCTCGATTGGATTGCGATGAAGTGCCTCGAGAAAGACCGGGCCCGGCGTTACGAGACGGCCAACGCGCTCGCCCTGGACCTTGATCGGTATCTGAACCATCAGCCCATCACCGCGCGGCCACCCAGTCGGGGCTATCGGGTCGGGAAATTCGTGCGCCGGAACCGTGCCATGGTGACGGCCGCGGGGGCCGTGGTTCTGGCGCTGTCGCTGGGCATCATCGGGAGCGTCTGGCAGGCCCGCGAGGCCATTCGAGCCCGCAATCAGGCCCGCCAGGCCGGGACTCTCGCCCAGCAGCAGCGCGACGTCGCCCTGAACGCCCAGCGAACGACCGACCAGGCGTTGCGACAGCTCGAAATCCACCGTGCGTCGGAGCTGTTCCGGCAGAACAAGGCGGCTGAAGGCCTGGCGGCGCTGGCCTCGATGCTGCGGCGCGACCCCACCAACCGGGAGATCGCCGGATGGCTGGTCAACGAACTGACCCAGCGCAGTTTCCCGCTCCCCGTCCTCGAAGCGATCCGCCATGACGACATTGTCCACGACGCCCGGTTCAGTCTCGATGGCACGCGCATCCTGACGGTTTGCCGCAATAACCGCGCCTGCCTCTGGGACGGCAGCACCGGCCTGCCCGTGACGCCACCCTTCGAGCATGACCGCACCGTTATCCAGGCCGGCGATTACCTCGAAGGCCTCCATCCCCTGCATGCGGACCTGAGCGCGGATGGAGCCCAGGTCGCCACCGCCTCGGCCGACGGCACCGCCCGCCTCTGGGAAATCCGCACCGGGCAATCCATCGTCCTGCCTCACGGCAGCCTGGTGTCCTGGATTCGGTTCAGCCCGGATGGAGGGCTCGTCGCCACCGCCTGCAAGGACGGCAAGGTCCGGCTCTGGAGCGTCGCCGACGGCCGGCCCCGTGGATCGCCCTTGAGCCACGCCGATTGGGTGAACTCGGTCGAGTTCAGCCCTGACGGACGGTGGCTGGTCAGCGCCTCCGACGACAACACCGCACAGGTTTGGGCGGTCCCGTCCGGGCAGAAGTCGGGCGAGCCGATGCGCCACGCCCGGTGGGTCAAACACGCGAGCTTCAGTCCGGACGGCCGCCGCATCGTCACCGCGTCGCAGGATGCCACGGCGCGGGTCTGGGACGCGGCCACCGGCCGGCCGTCGAGCCGGCCATTGGTCCACGGTCATATCGTCGCCACCGCGGCTTTCAGCCCGGATGGCCGGTGGGTGGCCACCGCCAGCTTCGACAAGACCGCCAGGGTCTGGGACGTCTTGACCGGGGAACCGGTGGGCCGACCGCTCTCGCATCGCGGCGCGGTCCGCACCGTGTCCTTCAGCCCCGAGGGGCTCCGCCTGGTCACGGCCGCGGAGGACGGCACGGCACGCGTCTGGGATGCCGGCACCGGCGATCCCTTGACCGAACCGATGCGGCACCAGGGGGTGGTTTGGTCCGCCCGTTTCAGCCCCGATGGTCAGCGGGTCGTGACGGCATCAGCGGACGGCACCGCGCGGGTCTGGGACGTGCGCCCGGGCAACGCGCTGGCGCTCCGGTTGCGACACCCTTCCGGCGTGAACTCAGCCCAGTGGAGCCGGGACGGGCTCATGGTGTGCACGTCGTCCGAAACCGCCCTCTTGTGGGATGCCACCACCGGCGTCGACCGGATGGTCCTGAACGGTCGCGTTGGCGACGTGGTTTCCGCGGCCAGCCTCAGCCCGGACGGGCGATTCCTGGCCACGGTCTTCAGGAGCCAGCGCGTCTGGCTTTGGGATGTCACACGCCAACGGGAAGTCCAACTCCTGCCCGAACTGGTCCATCCCGCGGCGGTCCGCGCCGCCGTCTTCAGCCCGGATAGCCGGTGGTTGGCGACGGTTTCCGCCGATCGGACCGCCCAGGTATGGGAAGTGGCGACCCGCAAGGCCGCGGGTGAACCGCTCCGGCATGACGGCGCCGTCCTGGGCGCGGAGTTCAGCCCGGATGGCCAGTTCCTGGTCACAGCCTCGGCCGACGGCGTAGCCCGGGTCTGGCATCTCGCCGACCGTTCGCGGGCGTTCGCCGCCCTGCGCCACGAAGGGCCGGTCGTGATGGCGCGGTTCAGCCCCGATGGAAACTGGATCGCCACTGCCTCGGCCGACCGCACCGCCCGGCTTTGGGAGGCCCGAACGGGGCGGCCGCACCGGGTGCTCCTGGCTCACCTCGGAGCGGTCAATACCGTCCAGTTCAGCCCGGACAACACCCGGCTGGTCACGGCTTCCGTCGACCGCACTGCCCGGGTCTGGCGGGTCGAGGACGGCCAGCCCCTGGGCGATCCGCTGCCGCACGACGACCGGGTCGAGATGGCCGAATTCAGCCCCGACGGCGATTGGGTGCTGACGGCATCGCGGGACGGCGCGGCCCGGGTCTGGAGTCCCACCACCGGCCAACTCGTGGCCGAACCGCTGGCCCACGAATTCCCCGTGAATTGCGCCCGGTTCAGCCCGGACGGCCGCTGGATCGTCACGGCATCTTTCGACCGCACGGCAGCCCTCCGGCGCCTCCTGCGCCCTTCCGCTTCCCCTCCGCGGTGGCTTCCTGAACTGGCGGAAGCCGTGGCCGGCGAACGATTCATTTCCCCGAGCGTGGCGGAACCGGTTCCCGCGGGCGAAACACTCCGCCTCGAGCAGTCCCTCGCCTCCGGCCAACCGGCGGACGACTACGGAAACTGGGCGGCGTGGTTCTTTGCCGACCGTCGTCGGCGTCCGATCGCGCCCGATGCGTCCCTGACGGTGGCGGATCTCATCGACCGGCAAATCCGTCTGGGTTGCCACCTGCCCTACCAACCCCCGGAGTGGCAGGCCGAGTTGCTGCGGTACGAACCCACCAATGCCCCGGGACTGGCCCGGCTCGCACAAGGCCAACTCCGCTGGTATTCGACCAACACGGCTTCGACCCTGACGCACCTGGACTGGCTGTCGCGAACGGCCCTCCGCCTCGCACCCGATGAACCGCTGGCGCAATGGGCCCGCGCGCTGGTCCTGGCCCGGCAGGGCGACCTCCCCGCCGCCTTGGAGCGGATGGAACGGGCGCGCCAGGCGGGACTCGATGACACCTGCTTCGTCGTGGACTACACAGACCTGCTCGTCAAGGCGCGCCTCTGGCCCGAAGCGTACCTCGCCTTCCAGCAGGCGTTCATCTGGCCGAAGCCCGAGAGCTTCCTCGACCGGCATCAGCGCTCGACCTATCGCGATGACTGGGCGGCCCAACTCGCGCGCGCCCAACCTTCGAGGGAAACGCGGGTCTTCCAGTTCGTGAGCGACGACATTCGCCCGCGGCGACCGGAGACCCCGGCACGGATGTTGGATCTGCGCGCCGACTACGCCTTTCGGCTGGCCAATTTCTGGCTCGAAACGCGGGCCTACCTCGGGGGCCTGGCCGACTTCCTCGACCCGCCGGTCCGCCTCGCCGGGGTGGACTTCGATGCGCGCGGCGCGATTTCCGCCAGCCAACTCGATTCCCGCCCCGCGATGGGGCGGGTCTTCCCCCTGCAACGGCATTGCCGCCGTCTGTGCTTTCTGCAAACCGCGCGCACTCCGGTGCCCGACGGCACGCGGCTCGGGGCTTACCGACTGCATGACGCCGAAGGCGGCCAGGTCGAGGTGCCCATCCTCTATGGCCGCAACGTGTGCGCCTTCGTCCTCCCCGCCGACGCACCGGTCGGGACCACGACCGTCGCCTGGGAATGCCCCTCGCCCGACGGCACCCGCGTCCGGTTGTCGATGCTGACCTGGGACAATCCCCGGCCCGGCGTCGCTCTCGACCGCATCGACTTCGTGGCCGAGCCGCTGCCGTGCGACCCGGTCCTGCTCGCGATCACCGCCGACCCGTAGGCGGGGCGTCCCTCGATCTCCCACAAGGTCGCCCCGTGGGTCCGCGGACACCTCCGGTCCGCACACGGTTTGCGCAAATTTCCACAAATCTCTGGCCCAAACCAGCCCGGAACGTCGCACGGATGGATGTGGATACCTCCGGCCTTTGGCCGTGAAAGGCATCCAGAAGGTCCTGACCCGAACGAGTCCGCAGCGCCATCTATGAACACGCGCCAACATCCCCACCCCGTGAAGACATTCGGCCGCATCGTTTCCCGCATCGCCCCTGCGTTGCTGGTGCTATGGACGGTGGGAAGCCTCCCGGCGGCCACCATCGAAGGCACCCGAATCTACGTGACGCCGACCCTCCTCTCGCCGAATGGAGGCACCCTGGTGACCGCGACGCTCTCCGGCGGGGCGCGCTTCTACACCGGCACCACGCCGCCGCCCTACCGGATTCGCCTCACCCAGGGCAGTGACCTGCTGGACCTGCTGGAACCCGAGACTGTGACGCAAACCCGGCTTACCTTCCGGTTTCCCAAGCTGCCGGTGGGCTACTACGGCTTCCAGGCGCGGGTCGAGCAAGGGGGTGCCTGGGTGCTCGTTCACCAGTCTTCGCCTCGCTTTTTCAAGGTCGACACCGAGCCGCGGTCCTCGAGCGTCTTCGAGGCCTATCCCGATGGCATCACGCCAAGGAATACCTCCGTGTTCCTCGACACGGCCGAGTACTCCGCGCGCGGCACCCTCACCGGTCGTGTGGAAGTCCCCCAGAGCCTCGGCAGCCCCATCGTCGACATCGATACCTTGAAAGACTACTGCGTCGGGTTCCTCGGGATCGAGGAGTGCAGCCAGGGTGGGGCGATCTTCAAGATCGACGTGGGCCTCGATGGCAGGGCGTATTTCGATTTCAGCATTCCCATCGAGGCGCACTTCGATTTCCCGTTGAAGGTGTGCCAGGGGCAGACGGTGCGCTTCTACGCCACCTCGATCACCTACCCCGGCCCCGAGCGCCTTACGGTCGAGCGCACCGGCTTCGATTACAGCACGCTGCATCGCCTCGCGGTCAACGTCCCCTGGGACGGCCTCCCGCTCTTTGACCTCAACCTCCATCAACTCCCGGACAAACTCGTGGTCTGGGGGCAGGTCCCGACCTTTCCCGGCTTCCCCGCCCTCCCGGTCCCCGAGATCGCGATCGGGGACGAATTCGACGACGGCGATGCCGAGTTCGGTGGGGTGAGGATGCGTCTGGGCGGCAAGGCCACGTGGACCACGACCGGCAATTACCCGTTCGACATCGCCAACACCTACCATCAGCTCTGGACCCGCGAAGCCACCGTTTCCGACCTCTGGTTCCATGGCGGGGATCAGATCACGTTCCTGGCCATCGCCCCGATCCCCGGAGTTCAGGCCGCCGCCGCGGCCCTCAAGACCGCCGACGTCAAGCTCTACCAGGACTTCAAGCTCGATGTCGTGTCACGCGACTATCTCCACCTGTTTCCCCCCGATCCCTTCGTCGAGGTGAGCATCCAGGCCGATGCCGCTCTCGGCAACACCCGCATCCGCCAAACGATGCGGTTCAAGTGTGAATACTTCCTGCTCTCCCAGGTCATTTACCGGTTAACTGGCGGATTCGACACGGACCTGCCGTTGATCGGCTTCCGCGAGCTGGTCGCATGGGACCTCTCCGATGTCGGCTACCATGAAACCGCCAGTGACCGGCTCACGAACATGGTGGAAGTCCAACTCGATCTCCCCGTCGAAGTGGTCTCCAGGTATGGCTACACCCAGGATTACCTTGCTCCCTACGACAACCCCCTGGTCAACGTGGGCAACTTCACCGCGGATGACGCAGCGCGCGAAAGGAACCGCATCAGCAGCCTGATCTGCCCCAAGCCGCCTCTCCCCCCGCTGGTCTCCGCCACGGTGCGCACCAACTACCCGATCAATCCCGAATCGGCCTGTCCACTGATCCTGTCGTGCTCGCCCGCGGTGGCCGGCACCATCCTGGCCAATCCCCTCCCCACGAAGGGCGGGTATGCGGCCGGGACAACCGTGACCCTGCGGGCCGATCCGGCGCCCGGTTACCGGTTCGTCGGCTGGTCCGGCAGTGTCACGGGCTCGGCCAACCCGACCGCCCTCGCCCTGAACGAGGGCACCCGCGTCAACGCCCTGTTCGAAACCGCGCTCCCCCCGCTCGGCCTGGCTAATCCCAGTTTCGAGGCCGACACGTTCCGCACCATCCCGGGCTACGTGAAGGACAACGGCCCGATCAGCGGTTGGACCGCAGAAGCCTATATGGGCCTCAACCCGGTGGCCCCGTTCAACCCGGACAACCACTACTTCACCGACAACGGCACCATCCCCGACGGCCAGC
>DAOOQY010000105.1:0-9418 GCA_035389025.1 Verrucomicrobiota bacterium | reverse complement strand
GTCGGCCTGCGCGTGGCGTTCGTCCGCAGCAGGGTGGAGCACGGTCCACCCCGCCACTGTGTCGCCTGCGTGGGCCCAGACACGGCGCTCGGGCGTCGATTCCAGCGATTGGAGCAGCCGCCGATAGTCCGGCGACCGCGAAGGGGCGCCGCTCGCGACAATGTGTCGCGCCCGGAACGCGTCCGCCAGCACTTGCGCTCCGCCGACATGCCGGACGTCCCCGTGTGTGACCGCCAGCCGCGCCAGACAATTGACGCCGCGCGATTCGAGGAACGGTCCCACGGCGGCTTCGGCCGAAGGCGCATCCCCGGAGTCGATCAGGAGGTCCTCGCTCCGCCCGGGGGCATCCACGTACTGCGCGGCGCCGCTCCTCAAGGCCAGCACCGTCACGATCAAGGTGTCGCGCGCCGCCCACCATCCGACTGCCATTTCGAGCGCGAGCCACAGGGCCGGCGCGGCCAGGGTCAGTATCCACCGCCGGTTCCGTCGCAGTTCGGGCATCATCACGCCGAAGAGCAGCGCGTAATAGGCCATCGCGGCGGCGATGCCGGGCGAGCGGGCATGGAACCATGTCCACGGCTGCGCAGCCATCCATTCGCTGACCCGGATCACGCATGACATCCAGAACCAGGCGCTGTGGTTGAACAACTCGGTCAGGGGCCGAAGCCATGAGCCGCAGATCAGGCTGCCCAGGTTGCTCATCAGCGCAAGGCTGCTGATCGGGACAACCACGAGATTCGAGGCGAGGCCGCCGGGTGTGACGATGTGAAAATAGTGAGCGATCCACGGCCAGGATCCCAGCCACGCGGCAGTCGATGTTCCGAGGCTCACCGCAAGCCACCGCAGCGGGGGCTCGAGCGCCTTGCGCCAGCGCGGCACCAACTCGTCCGGCAGGAAGGGATCGGTGGCCAGCCACCGCCGCTGCGCCTCGGCGATCGGACGCGCGAACAGCGCGATGGCGAGCACGACAAAGAAGGACAACTGAAAGCTCGCCTGAAAGAGTTGGCGCGGTTCCCAGACCAGGATTATGAAGCCCGCCGCGGCCAGCGAGTTCAAGAGATCGGACGGACGCCGCAAGGCCCACCCCCCAACGACCACCGTCATCATCAGCGTCGCCCGAATGGCCGACGCCTGCCATCCCGTCGCCGCGGTGTAAAACCAGACCATCGGCACCGTGACCGCCCCGCAAGCGCAGCGCGGCACCTGCAACACGCGCAGCAGCGCCACCAGAATCCCCGTTATCAGCACGATGTGCAGCCCGCTGATCGCAAAGATGTGCATCGTGCCGGTCCGGACAAACGGTTCCGACGCCTCGTCCGTCAGCGCCGTCTTCCACCCCAGGGTCATCGCCCAGAGCAGTCGCACCGCCTCGTCCTCCTCCGGCAGCCCGATCGCAAGGATTCCCTGCGCCCACCCCAGGAACCGGTCAGACAGCGGCGGGCGAGCGGGTTCGTTCGGCGTCGCGACAAGCGCCCAGTCCTCGGGGCCGTCCGTGACCAGTTCATGGTAGACCCCCTGCCACTCGAGCCACGCCCGGTAATCGAACAAGCCCTCGGCCACAGGCCCGCTCGGACGACGCAGCACGCCAACCGCCTCCACGGTCCGCCCGCCGAAGTAGCCGGCTTCGAGCGCGCCGCTCATGGTCGCCGCCACCCGCCCGATGGCCGGGCGCCACCTATCGTCGATCCGCACGGCGTGAACATCGATCATGGCCGACGTGCGCCGCGCCTCGCGCGTGCCGCGCAGAACGACCCGCTGCGTCGGCGTGCCCGCCAACCGTCCCCGGATCGCTCCGAGTTGCGGTTCCTCGGTCAACACCGCTCTCAGATCGGCCGGCGAAAGCAGAGCGGTTCGGGCGACCAGATTCGTCCATCCGGCCAGCACGAGCGCGACGGCGAGCAGGACTGCGCTTCGTCGCGGCCACACCGCGGCTCCGATCAGCGCCAGAAACCACGCGCTGAACAGGAGCGCCAGCGGCGCCGGCTGCCAGTTGCCCAGCAGCAAGCCCGCAATGTAAGCCGTCGTAACCGGAATGAACGGTCCCTTGAGCATCTGAACCGACACGCCTCCTTGACTGGTCCGAAGCTTATCCCGTCCGGCCCCATTCGGCAACTCCAGAAGGCAATGGGATTGGTCTGAGGGGGTAGCCTTCGCCGCCAGCCCAAAGAGCGGAAGACAGTCGCCCCCATTTGTCAACTGTATAGATGCGACCCCATTGCCTTTCCCTACAACGAGTTTGACCGGTCTAGGATTCCGGGGGGATAGTCCGGTCACATGCTATTCGGCGCACATTGTTCAACGGCTGGCGGCGCGCACATGGCCTTGAGAAGGGCGAAGCAGATCGGCGCGTCGTCGTGCCAGATTTTCGTTAAGAACAACATGCAGTGGTTCGGCAAGCCGCTCACGCCTGCCGAAGTCGCGCTGTATCGCAAGGAACGCGAGGCAGCCGGTCTGGCGTCCGTGTTTGGCCACACGGGCTACTTGATCAACCTCGGCGGCCCGCCTTCGCCCAACCGCGACAAGTCGCTGCAATCGCTGATCCAGGAACTGCAGCTCGCCCAAAGCCTCGACCTCCCGTTCCTCGTCCTCCATCCCGGGGCGCATCTGGGACGCGGGGAAGAGGCGGGTCTGAAGCAGGTCGTCGCCGGTCTCGATGAGGCCATCGCGGCGACGAGAGTCTCCCCGGTGAGAATCGCCCTCGAGAACACGGCCGGCCAGGGGACATGCCTTGGCCATCAAATCGCGCATCTCGCCGCCATCTTCGATCGGGTGCGCGCGCCACGCCGGCTCGGGGTCTGTCTGGACACGGCGCACTTCTTTGCGGCGGGCTACGATTTGCGGGGCGAACGCGGATGGGAGTCTGCGATTGCCGAGGTGGACCGGCTGATCGGGCTCGATCAGGTGCTTGCCTTCCATCTCAACGACTCGAAGACCGAGTTGGGTTCGCGGGTGGACCGCCACGCCGGGATTGGCGAGGGCAGACTTGGACGCGCGGCCTTTCGGCGCATCGTGAACGACCCGCGGTTTCGGGATGTTGCGGGATGCATCGAGACGCCGAAGTCGCCCGATTTGCACGAGGACATCGAGAACCTGGCCCTGTTGCGCAGCCTGGCCAAGCGCGGCACAGGCGGCAGAAGGTGCGGTTCTGATCGCGTCCAGGGCGCTCGCTTGCCGAGCGGGGACGCGCGCCGGGCCAGGACCAATTGATGAAGCGGAGAGGCGATGCCTGCCCGCTGCCCGTCCGTGTCGTGCAGCATCCCCAATCCCACCTCTTTCAAGTTGTCCTTGTAAGGCGCGCCAACGTCCGGTCCGAGGACCTGCCAGCCGTGGGGCAAGGGGTCCGGAACGCCCCAATCGCTGGCGGGCGTGTCGCGTAAGATAGTCGTGGACCGGGTACGACAGCGAGCAGACTCGGGATCGAAACCGTCGCTGGCGAGGATGAGAGGAACGCCGGCGTGCGAGCGGACAATTCAGCCTGCTGACCGTGTTCTCGCCGATGAGTAGTCACCGTGCTTTGTCACCCGGTGCCGGGGCCTGGGGCAATCAGAGTGCAGTTGGGTCTGAGGCCCCACGGCGATCAACTCGGTGCCAAACGGGGTATTGTCCCTTCCGGTCCGACCGGTGGCCAATAGGGCAAAACTACGAGCAACGAATCCGGAGATCGTGGTTCCACCTGAGCCTTCGCGTCTGGGGCCGGCCGGTGGCGTCGAAGCCCCTCACGACGGCACAGCTTCGGCGAGCGGCCGTTTCGATTGCGTCCAACATCGTCGAGGGTTGCGCTCAGGGATTTCGCTGGCCTGGCCGCGGCGACGGCACCCTCGTGCGTGTCCGAGGTCAGGCGAAGGGATCGAGCTGTGCGACGCCGGCCTTCCGGAAATCGGAGAGGTTGCGGGTGGCAACGGTCAGGTCATGCTCCAACGCGGTGGCGGCAATCATTGAATCCAGTACCGGCATGGCGAGCCCTTTCCGCCTTAACTCGGAAACGAGCCGTGCCCAACGCCGGCTCACAGCGGCATCCCACGGCAGGCACTCGATCGTCTGAGCCACCGTCTCGAACCACGTCTCGAGACGGGCGCGCTTGCGCCCGATCGGTAGAGAAAGAACGCCCAGGCACAGCTCGCCCAGGACAATCGAGTCCACCACCAGATCGTCCTCGTGCGCCTCGAGCCAGCCCACCACCTTGGCCTCGGGCGCCGGCTTGGTCGGCTCGCTGAGAACGTTGGCATCCACCAGGTAGGTCATCCGAGTGTCGGCGCCGAGATGCTCTCGGTGGTCTCCGTCCGCGCCGTTCTCTTGAACCAGCCCTTCACTGGGCAGTCGAGCAGGAGCCGCACGAGGCCCTGGTTCCGCCGACGTGTCCGGCGTTTCAGGCGGTACTCCCCTTGGTCAATGCGCTCGACGTCAAATTCCTGGCCGGGCCGGATATCATCCTGCTGGCGGAGTCCAGCCGGCAACACAATCTGGCCTTTGCTCGAAACCGTCGTTGTCATTACCGGTAAGATAGCGTCTTACACTCGGTGGGTCAAAGCATTCTGATGACGCGATCCGGGAGTGCCTCATTGGCAGGCGGGACGCAATGCGCCCTGCGGCTGCAACTACAAGTGCCTGGGCAGCGCCCGGAAGCTGCATTCGGGCGAACACGAGCGTTTCCCAGGTTTGTTGAGCGCCTTGCCGGCGGCGTCGACCACGATCGCGTTTGGCTGCTCGAACGGGACAGGCACCAAGGGACCCCACGAAGTGATGCGGCCTGACGCGAAGACGCCGCTCAGGCACAGGGGACTACGCAGACCCATTTCGCGAACCTGGACGCAAGACTGCGCAGCTTTTGCCTTGCTCCGATCGAGAGCCGCAGACAGGGGGCGAATCGCAGCCTCGACTTGACCCCTGCTTCAACGCATGGATCGCTGCCTGAAGACCTGGTTCATCAATCGCGTGATTGAACCTGTTCGATGAGCGCAGTCGCCTCCGTCATCCGTGAGAACTGAGCCAGCCGACGCAGCCGCGTGGCCAGGGCGGCGCCCTCTGGACCGAGCCGATCGAGTTCGATCAAGCTCTGCTTGAACTCGGTGACGCGGTAGCCAGCCGCGCTGGACTTGAGCCGCTCCAACACCTCCGACGGCACCCGCACCGACTCGATATCAACCGCAGCGACTTCGGCGGCTTCCCACCGCACGCCCAGCAATCGCTCTGTCAATTCCTCGAGTTCTGCCACGGCCCCGTTCTGGGACTGGTTCAACGCCGATCCGGAGGTTGTGAACGAGGGCAAGGAGGTCGGCGATCACGCCTATCGGATGGTGGACACCCGGCTCGATGCCCGGGAACTCGAGGTCTTCCGGCGGAACGGCTTTGTGGTGAGCGAGCGGATGAGCGCCGAGAGCTTTGCCAAGATGTTTCACGACTTGTGGTACAGCGACATGCCGCTCTTTATCTCGACGGACGCGTTGCTGCACGCATGGCATCGGACCTATGACGCGATGCTCGAAGAGGTCGAGGAGACTTGCCTGTATCAATCCGTGGGGACGATGCTCGAGGGGATGGCCGCGGGCATTCCGAGCGCTTCGGCTGAAGTCGGCGACGGCGCGCTCCGGGCCAGCGTGCTGGACGCGGACTTCTACCTGGCGGTGGCGCGTTCGCTGTTGAGCGGCCTGGGCGGCCCGCCTGTTCCCTCGTCTCTGGGGCAGGATGAGCGTGTGGCGGCGACCCTGGCCGAGGTTCAAAGCGAACAGCTCAAACGCGTCGACGATTTCATGGGCTCCGAGCGTGTGATCGACTATTCCCAGTTCCACGTGCGCGGCCACTACACCAACACGGAACGGCTGGCGCGGTATTTTCAGTGCGTCATGTGGCTGGGACGAATCGACATGTGCGTGAGCGAGTCCCCGCGCGAATTGGGTGTCGCGATCGTGCTCCGGCATCTGCTCGACCAGTCGGGGCAGTTCGCCGCGTGGGCGCAGATGGAGCAAATCGTCCAGACGTTTGTGGGCTGGACCGACTCGATGACCGCCGGGCAACTCGGCGGCGTCCTGGCGGGCGCCGGGATTCGCACCCTGGCGGACGTGCCCGACCTCGCCACGATCGAGGCATTGCAGAGGGACATTGCGAACGGGACGCTGGGGGTGCAGAACATCCGCAGCGATTACTTCGCGAGCCCGCTGGGTTTGGCGGGTTGCACAGCGTTGTCCCGGTCGTTCACGCTGTTCGGGCAGAAGTTCGTGCCGGACAGTTGGGCGTTCGGGCAAACAGTCTACGACAGCATCCTTTGGGAGGGGGCGCCGGTGTTGCGCCGGGTGCCCGGGGCGCTCGATGTCGCCTTCGCCGTGCTGGCCAACGACCAGGTCGTGCCCGACCTGGTTGCGCAGATGCAGGGCACGTTTGCCGACCCGCATCGCCCGCACGCGTTGCGATGGCGCGATGGCCTTCCTTATCAGCACAACCTCGCGGCGGTGCGGGTCGTGATGGACCAGCAGACGCCTGAGGCATGGGAGAGCAATATTTTCATGAGTTGGCTCGCGAGTTTGCGCGCGCTCTCGGCGCCGACCACGGATGCGCGTTATCCGGCAGCCATGCGCACCCGGGCCTGGGCGATGAAGACACTCAACACCCAGCTCGCGTCGTGGACCCAACTGCGACACGACACGATTCTTTATGCCAAGCAATCCTACACGCGCGGCGTCCAGTGTCTCTATCCGAAGGCGTTCGTCGAACCGCGTCCCGAGTTCTGGGCCCGTCTCAAACAAATGGCCGAGGGCACGGCGGATCGTATCGCCGCGCTCGATTACGAGGGCGCGTATGAATACTGGACTGACGAAGGGGAAACCGAAGTCATCCCGCTGACCGAAGTGCGGAGCCGTCAGGTGGCTCATCTCCGAAACTTCGCGCGGGTCGTCGGCCTGCTCGAGGCTCTGGCGGCCAAGGAATTGCGGCACGAGGGTTTCAGTCAGGACGACCAGGCGTTTGTGAACTCGTTGATGGAGTCCGGCCACTGGGTCGGGGGGTTCTGGTATTACGGCCCCCCCCCGTACTCGGTCTACAGCGGGTGGTACCCGGGGCTTTTCTATCGGACGCTCTACTGGCCGGAGACCGATTTCCACCTGTTCTATGGCGCCGCGGCCAAGAACACCATCGTTGCCGACGTGCACACCGACGTGCCCGATTCTTACGTTGGCGATGAGGGCAGTGTCCTGCACCAGGGGATCGGACGAGTCAATATGTTGATGATCGCGGTGAATCTCGGCCCCGAGCGGTTTGTTTGTGCCGGACCGGTGCTCAGCCATTATGAGTTCGAGGTGCTGGGCGCTCCCCGCCGGCTTGACGACATCGAATGGGGGGGGGCGACCGGCGCATGGGGTGCGGGTGGGATTCTCTCCGGTGAAATCCCGTGGGACCTGTCTCCCGGCAGCATCGAAGGCGTCGCGCCGCCCGTGTGGACCCAGAGCTATCTGGTTCCCCGCAGTTCCGAACAGGGCGGTGAGTAGCCTGACGTTCGCGGAAGCTCGGCATCGCGTCCCGAGGCCCGCCAATGATCCCTTGACATCGTCGGCCAAGGGCGAAGATTCAAACACACGCTATGAACCGACGAGATTTCATCATGACCTCGATGGCTGGGATGGCCGGCCTCGGCGTCGGTCCGGTTGTGGCCGGCGAGGAACGAAAGGCCGGGCGCCGATTCACCCTGTGTCTGGCCTGTGGGATGATCGGCGTATCCGCGGATCCCCGCCAACTGCTCGATTGGGCGAGTCAGCACGGCTTCGAATCCATCGAGCCTCCGAGTTCGTTCCTCGCCGGGGCGTCAGAGGCCGCATTGGGGGAGTACCGCGACGCGATGGCCGCCCGGAAGATTGTGTGGGGCGCCGCGGGCTTGCCGGTCGACTTTCGTGGCGCCGACGCGGCATTTGATGAGGGGATGAAATCGCTGCCGCGCTATGCCCGGTCGCTCGAGCGCGCGGGAGTGACACGGACCGCCACCTGGCTGACGCCGGGCCACAAGACGTTGACGTACCTGGCCAACTTCCGGCTGCATGTGAAACGGCTGCGCGAGGTGTCTCGAGTGCTGGGGGACCATGGGATTTGTTTGGGCCTCGAGTACGTGGGGCCCAAAACATCGTGGACGGCCCATCGTTTCCCCTTCATCCATACCATGGCCGAGATGAAAGACCTGATCGCGGACATTGGCCGGGACAACGTCGGCTTTCTCCTGGACAGTTGGCACTGGCACACGGCCCAGGAAACCGCAGCCGATCTGTTGACGCTGCGCGCACACGACGTGGTCATGTGCCACGTCAACGATGCGCCTGCCAATGTCCCGGTGGACCAGCAGATGGACAACCGGCGCGAACTGCCCTGCGCCACAGGCGTCATCGATCTGCGGGCGTTTCTCGAAGCGCTGCTCGCCCTTGGCTACGATGGCCCGGTGGCGTGCGAGCCTTTTAACCAGGAATTGCGCAAACTGCCGCCCGACCAGATTCTCGGCACCGTGGCGGCCGCCATGAAGAAGGCGGCGGCCCTGGTTCGCGCGGTTCAGGATTGAATGGGTCTGAGACCCCAACCCGCTAGATTGCAGGTGAAGTGTGCCCATGAACCTGGAATGCGGAAGTTCATGGGAATCAGTGAGAGCATCCTGAGGCTCATGGGCAGGCGCGCCGGAAAGAAGGACTTCGCTCTGCATGAACGAGTGGGTTCGGTTTGAGGGGGTCGCATGGGTTGCAGGCTTCTTGACAGCACCCCGTTCACAGATAGGCTGGCTCCAGTTTCCGACGACTCCCCATGATGCCTATGATGACTCAGAGCTCGAGCCGTGTGCTCGTGTGTTTGCTCTCCTCCGGCCTGGCTCTGTCCCTGTGGGCAGCCGTGGACATCAAGATCAAGGATTCCGAGTCCGCCTCGCACGGGGCCGGTTCGCTGGGCGGCGCGCAGACCCCCTCCGCCACGCCGCCCACCGCTCCCGGTGATGCCGTGCGCCTGGTCGAAACCTCTTGGCTCGGAGACAACCTGGGCCGCGACGATCTGCGCATCAGCGCCATGAAGAAAGCGGCAGTCCCAGCCCGGACATCAAATCACGCGTAGCGCTACGAAATCGCGAGAGCCATGACTTCTCAACCCTCATTCCCACGTCGTATGCGGTTTGGTCTGAGGCGCGCCTCGCTCGGCATCCTGACCGCCCTGTCGATCCATGTGGCGGGCGGCGCCGCGGCCGCCTTCCCGCCTCAGGTCGGCGAGGCGGACGTGCAGAAGGCCATTGCCGCCGCGCCCAAACAGCATCCGCGACTGCTCGCCACGGGCGAACAACTTCGCAACCTGCCACAGGCAGCCAAGGCCGGACCGACCGCCCAGGCCGCGGCTGGGCACATTGTCGCGGAGGCGACACGGCTTCTCGATCAGGCGCCCGTGACGCGCACCCTCGAGG
Source organism: Verrucomicrobiota bacterium (assembly GCA_035389025.1). Classification (GTDB taxonomy): domain Bacteria; phylum Verrucomicrobiota; class Verrucomicrobiia; order Limisphaerales; family J093; genus MWFF01. The sequence continues at coordinate 15 of DAOOQY010000105.1, read as the reverse complement.
GGCGGCGGCTGCTCG
>DAOOQY010000104.1:0-9424 GCA_035389025.1 Verrucomicrobiota bacterium | reverse complement strand
ATCGCTCGCCGAATCAACTCGAGGCCGAACTGGCCAACGTGCGATGGGCCAAGGGGGCCTTTGGCACAGCCGCCCATTTCGGCGGCACCAATGCGTTCATCGAACTTCCGCCCGTTCCTTCCCTGAACGGCGCAACGCAATGCACCATCTCGGTCTGGGCAACATGGGAAGGGACGGGGCGCTATCCCAATCTGCTGACGACGCACACTTGGAGTCCCGGCGGCATGATGCTTTTTGTCAGCGATAACTCTTGTTCCTTCCGGATGGGGCGGCCCGGCCATCGGGCTGGTGTTCCGGGCAATGCCTGGGACGAAACGGGAGTTGGATTGCTGAATGCGCTTCCCATGCGGCAGTGGGTTCATCTGTGCGTGGTCTTTGCGTTGCCGAACATCACCACATACGTCAATGGCAAACCGGTTGACCAGGGGAATTGGCCTTATCCCGTCTCAGCCGACGGCTTGCGCCTCGGAGGCTGGTCAGGCCCCGTTTCCCACCACGGCCTAATCAGCGACTTGCGCATCTTCGGCCGCGCGCTCACGGCGCAGGAAGTGGCGGGGGTGGCGCAGAATCCCTCCCGCGCCAACGCTGAGTACACGCTGGTGGACGAATCCGCGAGTCTGACGCCGCCCGCCGCGACTTTTGAGAACCGCCACGCCACTCTGGCCATCGACCAGCAAGGCCGAATCTGTTCGCTGCGCAGCAAGGCATCCGGCCGCGAGTTGTTGGCCCGCCGGCAGGAACTGGTGTCGGCCCGGCTCAAGGACGGACGCCAAATCACCGCCCGTAAAGCCTCGTTCGCCAACAACACGCTCACGTTTGAGTTCTCGCCAAGGCGTGGTGTGGCAGTTCTGGCCGTGGATGCGCGCGAGGACTTCTTTACCTTCACGATTCGGTCCGTGACCGTGCCCGACGTTGCCGCTCTCACGTTCTGCAACCTGCGGGTCACGCCGGCAAAGTATCGCGGCAACATGGCCAATATGCTTTCGGATGACACAGATGCCGTCTGCCTGCGGGGTTACGACCTTCCCGTCGAGATGGCACTGGACGGCAATCCCCCCGGACTGCGCGTCTGGACCGCGGCAGAGCACGGCCTCACCGGATGGCGGGCGGGGTTGGCCGCGGGTCCCAAACCGGAAATGACCGCGATGCTTCGCGCCATGACGGTGGAGGCAGGAGTGCCAGTCTCGAAGCTCGGCGGCGCATGGGCACTTGGCGCCGAGGCCAACCGCGGCTCCTATTTGTTCGCTGATCTCTCATATGCTTCCGTGGACGACTGGATTGACATCGCGCGCCGGGGCGGGTTCACGCATATCCACCTGCACGGCTGGTGGGACACGCTCGGGCACTACGGCGTTAACACCGACCTCTTTCCCAACGGCCTCGCGGACATGAAAGAGGCCGTCGCTCGCATCCATGCGGCGGGCCTCAAAGCGGGCATCCATACGCTCACTGCCTGCATTGACCCGCGAGATGCATGGGTGACGCCCGAGGCCAGCCCGCACCTGATCGCTACCGACTCCTATACGCTGGCACGGCCCATGACGCCGACGGATACCGTGATCTGCGTGAACGAGAAGCCGAGCCCGGATCACGATGTCGTCTTCACCTACATGGGCAACGGCAATGCCATCCGCATCGGCACGGAAATCGTGCAGTACAGCGAAGTGGTGTCCCAACCGCCCTACGCCTTCGCAAAATGCCAGCGGGGCGCGTTCAAGACCGTCCCGGCGGCTCACGCGGCTGGCGACCCTGCTGATTATCTCCAGCAACGCTACATTGCGTTCTATCCCGAGCCCGGCTCGCCACTGGCCGATGAACTGGCCGACCACATCGCCAACGTCTTCAATACGTGTCAACTCGACCAAATCTACTTTGACGGCTCCGAAGGCATGATGAGCCGCTACGGCATCGACTTTATGCGCCGCGCCATTTTCAGGCGTCTGAAAGGTGAGGTTCTGGCAGAGGCCAGCGAATGGGGCGCGCACAGTTGGTGGTTTCATTCCCGGCTCGGCGCCTGGGATCATCCCGTCTGGGCCGCCAAGCGATTTCATGATCTTCACATCGCCTCCGACGCCCGGTTCCGCGCCTCCGAACTGCTCGAGCCGCAGATGGGCTGGTGGGCCCCGCGCGGGCCATCGGCTCAGGCACGCGGTCATTTCCTGGACGAGATGGAGTACTTCGCGGCAAAGAACCTGGGACTCGACTCCGCCATGTCCATCCAGGGCGTCAACGTTTCCCGCCATCCGCTCTCATTTCATGTCGAGAAACAGTTCACCGTCCTCGGCTGGCACGAGCAATTGCGGTTGGCGCGCTACTTCGACTCTCAGACGATCGCACGTGTGGCGGTCCCAGGCGACGAGTTCCGTCTGCGGCAGGACCCGGGCGGCGCGTGGAAATTCACCCCCGTCAAAATGTCCGCTCATCGCATCAGCGCACTCGGCAACGGCTCCGAACACTGGACCAGTCAAAACCCGTTCGCCGAGCAGCCGGTGAGCGCCCGCATCGAGGCCCTCTATTCCGTGGCGGCCTACGACAGTCCCAAGCGCATCTGCGTGGCGGACTTCGCCAACTTGGCGGCCTTCCAGCAGGCCACCAGTTCATCCTCGGTGCTGCTTGATCTCAGAGCGGTGACGAACGATACGCGTGGAGGCGAGCGCAATCTGAGCCTGCACGCCCGGAACCAGGGCACAGCGCGCCGCGGCGCATGGGCCCGGGCAGGCCTCGCCTTTCCGGCCCCCTACTGCAACCTCTCCGGCGCCGAGGCGCTGGGCGTGTGGGTCAAGGGCGACGGTAAGGGAGCGCTGCTGAACATCCAGTTGGGCACACCGCGTGAGTACACGCATGCGCTTTCCGATCACTACGTGCTCCTTGACTTCACAGGCTGGCGTTATGTCGAACTCCTGCTGCGCGAGCGCGATCTGGAGCAGATGTCCGACTATGAGTGGCCGTACGGGGGCGGCTACGATCTATACCGCAACCCGCTGGACATGGCCCACGTTTCCGAGGTCAACCTCTACCTCAACAACCTGCCTCCCGGCGACAGCGCTGAAGTGATCCTCGGCCCTGTCATGGCGCTCGCCGTTCAGCCTGCTGAATTGAGGAATCCGGTGCTCACCCTGAACGGACAGAACCTCGCCCTGCCTGTCACGCTGAAATCCGGCGATTTCCTCGAAATCGATACGACTGGCAACGGCACGCACTACGACGACAAAGGCAACCTGCTGACGCGAGTCCGTCCGATGACCGCGGCCGGTTGGCCGGTGTTCAAGTCGGGCGAAAACGCAATCGCGTTCGATTGCGAAAAGCCGCCCGGCGCGAGCGCCCGCGCTGAAGTAACGCTCACTGCCAGCGGCCAGCCGTTTGGCACAGTCAATCCGCACGCCAGGATCGACTGGACGCACCTGACGCGTGAATACGAGTTGCCGCGCTGGATCACCGCACCGGAAGGCGCGGACAACATCTGGGACTTGGCGGTTCGTCCGGACGAGCAAGCCAGGCTGGAAATCGAACTCAGCGGCGGCATGGACACACCCACCCTGACCGTGAACGGCGACGTTCTCCGCTTCCCGGTTGTGCTCAAGCCCGCCCAGCGGCTGATCTGCCGCGGTGACCGTCATTGGCAGATCCTGGACGTGGGGCGCGCACAAGTTGCGGAAGGCGATCTCACCGTCGCCGCACCCATTCTGAAGAGCGGATCCAACCGCGTTTCGTTCACCTGCGTTGCTCCCGAGCGCGCGTTGGTGAAACTCGTCAAGGTGTACGGACCATGATGGGAATCCGTCTCGCCCATGCCAACGCGACGTGACCGGGCAGGCTCCCACCGCCACACTGTCCGCTTTGGCGCTCGCGCAATGAAAGGCCTGCGATGACGCATTTATCCAATCGTCGCGACGTCCTGCGAACTTCACTGCTGACTGCGCGAAGGTGGGTTACCTGAACTACTGCACTCAGGCGCGCCTCGGGGAGAGCGATTTGCGGAAGATCGAGATTGTCGGTGTCCCCATCGCCCGGCACGTGCGGCGTTACAGGCTCGCCGACAACATCGACCAGCAGTTGGTCTGGATGAAACCGCCCCAAGTCATGTGAGAGCATGATGGCCCGACGTCCCTTCTCCCTGTCGCCTCATCCGATTGGCTTAATACTGGCACGACGTCTATGCGGGGCGTGAAGAAGCGCATGTTCAACGATGTCGTCTGCGGCCAGTTCAAGCACTTGAACGGCCCCGAGTTGCCGCTGTGATCGGTGCGCTGCGGTGGATCACCGGGATCGTCGCACGAAGGTGTCGTCGTCAACAATGACGTCCGATCCGAGCGCACGCAGTCTCTGTGGCATCCTCGGGAATCCCCCATCACATCCTCGGTCGGCTCAGACTCGGGCCTCACCTCGCCGCCCCTGGCGTGATACCGAACGTCAAAGAGGTGGCGAACCGTCATGGGATTACGTGGGATTCAGTAAAGACCTCGAGGTACGCCGATTTCGCTCGCATCACTCGCCCCAAGACCACTGAGGAAATGGCGCTGTTCCAGGATCTGATTGACGACGGCTACGAACGATTCCTGCACGTCGTGGCCGCGGGCCGCAACAAGCCTAAAGAGGCCGTGCACGAAATCGCCCAAGGCCGTGTCTGGTCCGGCCGCGATGCGCACAAGATGGGCTTGGTGGATGACCTCGGCGGACTGGGCGACGCCATTGCTCATGCCGCCCAGCGAGCCAGCCTCGGAAGCGACTGGAGCGTCAAGGGAGTACCGGAGGAAAAGAGCCTCTTCGAGTTGATCAAGGAATTGCTGGGCAGCAGCAACCGGCCTGTGGCTCAAACGGATGCGGTCAGCATCCTCGTGCGCGAGCTGGCTGACGACTTGCAGACCTTGCGCCGTCTGAACGATCCCGCCGGGGTTTACGCATTGATGCCAGAGACCATCCGAATCAAATAGACTGCGCCCAACCAGGGGCACCTCTTGAATTTCCGTCCAACCCCTCATCCTCGTCCTTCGTTTTCGTTCCCGATCCGGGGCGCGCGCCGGAACAGGCCTTCGAGAAGCAGTGGGCGCTGACGCTGTTGGACGGTGTGCTGCAACAACTGCGCGCCGATTACGAGCGGGAAGGCGCGATACGCAACCGCTGCGGCGCTTCGAGCGGCGATGGCAACCCGGCTGAACACCATGGCAGCCGAGCAAGGGCTCGACCTTCAACGACCACGCCGCCAGCGTGCGCCGGTTGATTCGTGATGGCGCTGATACGCCGCTGGCCAATCTGTTCGTCGACGCGGCCCGCACGCCCTTGCCCGAGGCTGAAGGCATTGAATGGGCGCGGAGCGCTTCGGAAGCGTTTCTTTATCGCCGAGGAGAGCGCCGGGTTCTTCGGTCAGGGTCTCCTAGAATCCGGACCCGGTGCGTCAGGTCCAGTCTTGAAGTGGTTCAAGAGCCAGCGGCAGTTCACCACTTTCTCGACCAGGTCGAACGGCAGATAGAAATAGTGGCACGAAGGCTCGAACCCGATGCGGGAGTCGGTCTGTGCCAACAAGAACAACTCCCGCGCGAGGGCAATCTCCGATTCCAGGGCGCGACGAAGTTCCGCCAGCCGCCTGCGGCGCTCCTCGGGAGCGAGTTCCGGCTTCGCCAACCGGTCGCGCGCGAGGATGAACCGCGCCTGGTTCGCCACGGCTTGGAAGTGGATGCCGGCGGCGGCGGCAAACCGCAGGTCGTCTTCCGCCGCAGGCCGTTGGGAGGGGGACGTCTTCTCGACCGCAAGCCGCAGTTCCGCGGCGGCGTGGCGGAAACCTTCCGCCACTTTGTCGAACTGGGCCGCCAGGGTGTCTGGCGGATAGGGGCCGCGCCACGAATCGAGATCGTCGTAGGGGATTCCCCACATCGTGGCCCGATATCCGGTCTTCGACGGATAGAGCAGGTTGGCCGGCCCCCACTGGACGGGCGAAGTATAGACCACGCTGACGTGGAAGGGGTATTGGCGGAACGCTTCGCTGGCGAGACTCCAGGCCCGGCGGGCATGCGGAGCCCCCGCGCCTCCAAACCGGGCCAGCGCCAGGGAATCCAGGGCGGCTGCTGCGGCGGGCACGGGGTTGCGGTTCATCGCCTGGGCCAGCGCGAAGTTGGGCGAAGGATGTCCGCCCATCGTCCATCCGACCAACATGCCCCGGATGTCAAACGCCGCCAGCCGGTGAAGGTGCTCCGCCACCAGGTCCAACACCGGCAGATAGGGTATGCTCGCAAGTTCGCAGGTGTTGTTGAACTGGATTTCCGCGGCCGGGGTTATGCCCGCCCGCTTCGCCGCGGCCCAGTGTTTCGTGGCGCGAGGTCCCGGACCCACGGCGGAAATGGAATACTCCCCCACCGCGCTCGCCACGCCGCCCCTCACAATCGGGAGGTTCCATTCGCTCACCGACATCAGCCAGGCCGAGCCAGGCAGGTTGTTGACGATCTCCTCCGCATCGCCGTGGCCCTTCCAACCCCAGTCCGAGAGAATCACTTTCGCCGACGGCCTGACGCGATGAACGGCCTCTTCCAGCACGGCGCCCACCTCGGCAATGATCTCCGCGTCCGTGCGCGTTCGGCATCGCTCGCACTGTTGCCACCCGCCGTGCGAAGCGCAGTTGGTCAGATTCTCGGAAGCCGTGATCGCGTAGATTCCACCCAACCCGGGAACCTGCTCGAACACATAGGCCAGCGCCGCACTCATCCAGGCGCGCACCGCCGGATGCGAAGTGCACAGCGCCGTGAGGTCGTCCTCGCGAACGCCAGCCACGCCGGGTCGTTCTCGAAAGAACGCGTGGGGCATCGCCCGGGGCTCGTTCAGGTACAGATAAACGTCCACGCCATGTTTCCTGGCTTTACGCACCAGATCCCGGAGCGTTGCCAGCCGCCGTTCGTGGCCCGCGCCGAACTCGGGAAACGTTTGCCCGCCCGGGGCCAGGTCCCGCAACACCGCGTGCAGCCACACCCCGTTCACCCCCACGGCGGCGAGCCTTTGCAGGAAACCTTCCGGATAGGGATCCAAATCCGGGTCCGACAGCGGATCGCCATAGACGGCCAGGTACGAATACACCAGGCGCAAGGCGATCTGACCGTCGTCGACGGGAGTCGAGGACGCGTTCGACGCCAACGGTGCGCCGAGCTTCCGCACAAACTCAAAACGCGGTTCCGCGCGCGCATCGATCCGATCGCCAAACTCCTCCGCGACGATGTTCCGAATCTCGGCGGCTCGCGCTCGAGTCTGGGCGTCCGGGGGTTGGTACCGGACCGGCTCGCACTTCGGCTTGAGACTGCCCAGCTTGATCCAGAGAAAATCGTCCTCGCGCAGCGCGAAACTCAGGCGCTCGGGGGTCATCTCCAGGAGCGAGAGCAACTGATCGTAAGGCAACAAATGCCAATTGCGCCGAATCAGCGTGATGTAGCCGCGCGACTTCATCTCCGGTGGCACCTGGCCCCGAGGCAGACCCATGGAACCCGCCACGGCATTCACGTTCTCGACGGAGGTGTCGGCCAACGCTGCCAATCGGTCGGGCGCCACGATGTTCCAGTTGCGCCACACGAATTCGTGAAAACGGTCCGGAAAGTGACTGTTCAAGACCGGCGCCGGGGCGGAGCCTTCAGGCAAGATCGTCAGGTCTGCCGCCCCGCCGTGCGGGGTCCCGCTGAGGAGAAGACCACTCAGCCACAAGATTGATGGCGTGTTCCACCGCAAGCGACGCTCCTGGTTTGCCGTTCTCGATCCTGGCGCCCGCAGGTTACGGCCTCGACCCCGTCTCCTGTCAAGCCACGCCCGAGTACTTGCCGCCCGAGTATTAGGACTTTGACTCCTCTTCCTCCGCCCAGGTACCGTCCCGCTCATGCAATTCCGGATTCCCTTCCCAATACGTCACCGCATTTACCTCCTCGGCCTGTTGTTGACACCATTGCTCGCAAGGGGACAAGCAACCTCACGCTCACCTGGATGATGTCGCTCACCAACAGTTACGGTTTTGACTTGCAGGGGGACCCGCAGCCCCGGACCCGCCTGGGTGTCTATTTCCACGGAGCCAACGGCACGTTCTATGCCGATTACCTCGGCGCCGCCACACTGGTGCCCGAGGGTGATGCGCTCAAGGGCAAGCCCGTTCCGCCAATGTCCATCCCTCCTTCCCCCGGTCAGGAGCGGGAATGGCTCGACTGCATCAGGTCGCGTCAGCAGCCCAGTTGCAGTGTTTTCCACCATGTGAAGGTGGATGTGCCGATTGCGCTCAGCCTCCTCTCCTTGCGTCTGGGCCGCTCGATCCGCTTCGATCCGCAAAGCGAGCGCATCGTTGGGGACGACGAAGCAGCCCGTCGGGCGGTACCGGAATACCGTGCACCGTGGAAGTTCCCCAGTCAGTACCTGACGGCATGAACACGTGCGCTCAGCAGTTCAGTTTGAGGCAAGGGTCAGCGACCGGTCGTCGAACGGCTTCTCCGGGAGGGCGCCGACCTCAATGCACGGACCCCCGACGGCGGGGGCCGGGGTGACCGCACTGTCGCCGCCAACGTGCTCGAGGGCGAGAGAGTGTGTTGGCCGGGGACAGGCATCATGGCGGCGCCTGGTTCGCTGCCGAACCTCTTCGAGACTTCTTGCCCGGCGACGTTCCATCAGCAGCGAAGCAGCAGCAGCATCGGCCCGAACCATTCGATGTTCTGCATGTTACCCGATAACGTACAGGCGTGCCGGCCGCAAGATGCCCGGAATGCGAAATTGGCCAACATTCACGGGTTTTCGGTCGAGGTCTGCGCTCCTCGTGCAACCGGCCGTTGCGACTGCGTTTCGGCGCGAGTCTTGACGTCAAAGTGTCGGCAAGGATCTCTCCTGGCTCACGTGCGCAAACCGCATCCCTGGTCAATGCAATCCGTCAGGTTCAGGGCCTCGCGGTGGGCTGAAGGCGCAGTGTGTCCCATGCCAATCCTCTTGCACCCTGTACCCCCCACGTCGGCTGGTTCGAGAAGCCCACCCGCGGCTCGCGCCTCGACGATACCCCAAGGTGCCGTGCGATCTTGCCGGACCGGGGTTGCTCTGCAGTCTGTGCCGCGTGACTGGTGTACGGTGCATGGCGGTTCTGAAGGCCCTGGGCGAGATCAATCGTGTGCGGATCATGCGACTCCTGCTCATGGAACAGCTTGGTGTCAATGAGATTGCGACGCGGTTGCCGGTTTCCGAGTATAATGTGTCCAAGCACCTGCGGATTCCCAGGGAGGCTGGCTTGCTCGAAAAGCAGAAGGCGGGCAAGGGGCGTCTCTACCAAGTGGCCTCGGGCCTGAAGCACGAGTTGGCCGCTAATCCAAATGTGCTGGACCTGGACTGCTGCACCTTCCGCTTCGACGCGCTACCTAAGTAGCACCCCCGTGCGCTACGGTGCGCATCTGCGATTTTTCGGTGGCGATAGCGTTTGATGATTGTGGGTGGA
>DAOOQY010000103.1:0-9456 GCA_035389025.1 Verrucomicrobiota bacterium | reverse complement strand
TCGGAGGGTGAGTCCCCGGACCGATGGAAGTCCGCATGAGAACCAGCCCGCCTCACGGGATCATGCTGGTGGCCGGCGAGACGAGTGGCGACTTGCTGGGCGCTGAACTCGTGTCCGCTCTGCGCCGCTCGCCCGGATGGCGGGCCTGGCCTCACGAGCCTCGAGTGTTCGGGGCGGGCGGCCCGCACATGAGGGCCGCGGGAGTGGACATCGCGATAGACCTCACCCGGCATGCGGTGGTCGGCTTGGCCGAGGTTGTGCGGCGGGCGCTGGAATTCCACCGGCTGCTTCAGAGCCTTGTCGGCCTGGCCTGCGCGCGCCAGCCCGACCTGCTGGTCGGGATCGATTTCTCCGCATTCAATCGCCGTCTGGTTCAAGCCGTGAGGCGCCGGCTGGCGGCGCAAAACGGGGTCTTCCACAACTGGCGTCCGCGTTTTGTGCAGTACGTGTCGCCTCAGGTCTGGGCCTCGCGGCCGCGACGCGCTTACGGTCTGGCGCGCGATTATGACATGCTGCTCTGCCTGTTCTCGTTTGAGAAGGAGTGGTACGCGCGGCGGGTCCCCAAACTCGCCGTCGAATGGGTGGGCCATCCCTTGCTTGACCGCCATGCCGCGCGTCTCGCCTGCCCGCCCGCCTCGCCCCCGGCCGTTCCGTCCGGTCCGCCCACGATTCTCCTCCTGCCGGGAAGCCGCGTCGGCGAACTGCAGGCGCATCTCCCGATCCTGCTCGGCGCGGTCGAACGGCTGCGCGCCGGTCTTCGAGCGCGATTCGAACTCGTCCTGCCCAATCCGGATTTGCGTCCTTTGGCCGAACGGCTCGGGGCGCGCGACGGGCCCGATTTCGCGGTGCGGGTGGGCGGGTTGGCGGACGCGCTTGACCGGGCGAGCGTTGCGCTTGCATCGACGGGCACGGTGACTCTCGAATGCGCGCTGTACGGCGTGCCGACCGTGACGTTCTACAAGACGTCGTGGACAACCTATCAGTTCGCCAAGCGCCTGGTCACGGTCGCCTATGCGGCCATGCCGAACGTTCTTGCGAACGCGCCCGTTTTTCCCGAGTTCATTCAGCACGCAGCCACCCCGGACAACCTCGCCGACGCGGCGCGCGCGCTCCTCGCGGACCCGGCCCGCCGCAATCAGATTCGGCAACGCCTCGCCCAAGTCGTCGGGTCACTGGGCGGTCCGGGGGCCAGCGATCGGGCGGCCGCGGCGATCCTCGGCATTCTCAATTCGCCCCCGCGGCGGCGGCTGTGACCCGCATTCCAGGTGAAATGTGGCGGTGCCCGGTCAGATGACATCAACAGTTGGTGAAACACCCGGGCTAAAGGGCAGGGAATGCGCCGCATGATTTGCTCGCCCCGATGGGCCCCGATTTGTAGGATGCAGCCCATGACACGCCATTGCCATCAGTGTGGCTGGGAATGGACGCACGGACGCCAGCCGGGGCGGACCGAGACCTGCGAGCGGTGCGGAGCGGAAATGCGGGTATGCCTGAACTGCCGTCATTTTGATCTGGCCGTTGCCCAGCAATGCCGCGAGACGCGAGCCGAGCCTGTCGCGGAGAAGGATCGGTCGAACTTCTGCGAGTGGTTCGATTTTGCGTGTCGTGTTTATGCGCCTCGAGACGGGCGCGATCCGGCCTCCGACGCGCGCGCTCAGTTCCAGAGACTCTTCGGAGATTGAGGGCCCGCTGCGACACCGCGCGCGATGTTGATACAGAGCGACATAAATGATGCAGCGCCGAGTCAGGCCTGCCGGCAGGGGACCCGGCCTGCAAGCCTGTAGGCCGCGTGCCCTCACGCGGCGGACCTTCTGACGCTGTGTACGGAAGCTGAGCCACGCCGTGCAGGTCTACACCCGGTACAGAACCGCGGCGCGCCGCGGGCGCTGGCGTTCCCTGGCCCATCTGGGCCTCGCGAGCGCCGGAGTCGCCTTTCTGGGCTGGATGTTCTGGCACACCGCAGGGACGCTCGATTCTCGAGCGCCTGCTTCGGCGACACCCAAGCCCGCCCCTGCGGCTGGCGCGCAGGCCCCCGCCGCGCAGGCCCCCGCCGCACACCCCCCAGTCCCGCGAACACCAGCCGCCACGAACACGACGCGCATCACCGTCTCCACCAATCTCGTCGTGCGGACGAATCCCAATCCGCTCCTGGTGTCGGCGCCGGCGCCCCCCCTAGACATCGAGCCTGTTGACGATGGTCCAGGGCTGCAGTCGCCCGCCAGTGTGCTCGAAGCCCAACTTGCACTGGTGCGCCTGGGCGTTTCACCCGGGGCGTTGGACGGTGTTCTCGGGTCGCAGACGCGGGCGGCTCTGCGCGTGTACCAACGCCGGGAACGTTTGCCCGCGACCGGCCAGCTCGATCCCCCCACGCGGGCCCGGCTTGGTTATGCGCCGCCTGCCCTGACGCACCGCCTGGTGACGCCCGAGGACGTGGCCGGGTTGCGCTCGTTGAGCCCGACCTGGCTGGGCAAATCGCGCCAGGACCGCCTCGGCTACGAGACCGTCCTCGAATTGGTGTCCGAGCTTTCGCGCGCGCACCCGCGGTTCATCCGCGCTCTGAATCCCGGGACTGATTGGGGCAGGGCTGGGGTTGGATCGCGGGTTGCCACCCCCAATGCCGTCCGGCCTTCCATCGAGACCAAGGCCGACAAAGTGGAAATCTCGCTCGGGTCCCGGACGCTTCAGGTGTACGACGCCCGCGGACAACTGCTGGCGCACTTCCCGTGCAGCATCGCCCGTCGGGTCGAAAAGCGCCCAGTCGGAACACTTCGGGTCGTGGTGATCATACGCGACCCGAGCTACACCTTCGATCCAAAGGTCTTTCCCGAATCCGCCGAGGGACGGCGCCTTGGGCGCAAGCTGCTCCTGCCGCCCGGCCCGAACAACCCGGTCGGCACGGCCTGGATCGGACTGAGCCGGCCCGGCTACGGCATCCACGGGACGCCGCACCCCGAAGATGTGGGGCGGACGGAATCCCACGGCTGCTTTCGGCTGGCCAACTGGGATGCCGAACACCTGGCCGATCTGGTCAGTGTGGGAACGACGGTCGTTGTCGGGCGCTAAGCGAACTTGGTGCGGCCGGGCATCGGCAGGGGCGTGATCGGGAAGCTCATGTCCCAAGTCATATTGTCCGGCACGAGCTTTTCCTGGCTGTTCATGATCTGGTCCCAGGTGATCTCCTGGCCCGTGTAGGCCGCGGTCCGCCCCATGATCGCCATGAGCGTGCTGTGGGCCATCCAAACGCCGTCGTTGATCGGCTCGCCTTTGCGGATCGAGGCGAAGAGTTCGTCATGCTCGGTTTGGTACATGTCGTTCTTGTCGCCGCGGTACTTCCAGGCCTCCTTGGCCCGGATGATCGGGGCGTCCCAACCGCGAATGGTCCCGGTCCCCAGCCCGCCCATGAGATAGTCCGAGTTGTCGCTGTGACAGCCGCTGATCTGGCGCTGCGCCATGAATGCCCGCGCGCCATTCTCGTATTCGTAGAAGACGTCGATGTGGTCGTAGATGTTCCCCTCGTTGTTCGGAATCTGGCGTCCGCCGTTGCCAACCGCCTTGATCGGCAGCGCTCCATTCATGGCCCAGGCGATCTTGTCGATGCTGTGGCAGGCCTGCTCGACCAGACCGTCGCCGGACAGCCAGGTGAAGTTGTACCAGTTGCGAAGCTGCCATTTGACGTCGGTCATCCCGGCGGGGCGCGTGTTGGCGGCCGGCATGGGCTTGACCGGACCCGTCAGATAAGTGGCATACACCGCCCGGACTTCCCCCATCTGCCCGTCGTGGACCCGTTTGAAGAACTCGCGGCGGGCGAAGTCGTACCGCCAGCAGAAACCGGCCACCAGTGCGAGCTTCTTGGCCTTGGCGCTCGCCACGGATTCGAGCACGGAGCGAACGCCGGGGGCGTCGGTGCCCATCGGTTTCTCGCAGAAGATGTGCTTGTTGGCAGCGACGGAGGCCTTCAAATGCTCGGGACGGAAGCCGGGAGGCGCCGCCAAGAGCACGACATCCACGCCGCTGTCGATCACCTTCTGATACGCGTTCAAGCCGCTGAACGTGGTCTCCGGCGTCACCTGAACCCGCTCCTTCAGCGCCGCCTCGTTCGCCAACGCCCGCACCGCCCTCTGGCACGCGTCGGGAAAGGCATCGCCCACAGCCGTCAGCACCGTGTTGGGGTCGGCCTTGAGCGCCTGGCTGGCCGCTCCGGTGCCGCGCCCGCCGCACCCGATCAACCCGATCTTGAGCGTGTCCGCGTTTGCGGCGAAGCCGCGCTGGGGGAAGACGAGGTTGGCCGCCAGCACGCCGCCAAGCGTGGCTGTGGTGGAGGTCTTGAGAAACTCGCGACGCGAACTGGAGGTGGAGGGTCGGAGAGGAGTAAGAGAATTGAGCTTGGGGTTCATATGATTCAAGGCACTGTCTGGCTGGAGTAAAGGTCACCAGGGGGCAAGGCGTCAAGCTTCCTCGTCCGGGTGCAAAATAAATGTTGCGGGCGGGCGGCTTTGGGCCTAGATATTGCTTGTCTTAGGTCTAACTGTTCGGCCCTGCAACCCGGTTCCATGAACCTCTTCGGCCGGCGGTTCTCCCGAAAATTGAAATTGAAGGCGCAGCCAAGCGGAGCCCCTCCGGCGAGAGATCGACGGGGTGCGAACACAAGTATTATGAGCAACAACAGCCACGTGCCGGAAACCGGTTCCGGGTATCTCGAAATCTCGGAGAAAGGTTTCGGTTTCCTGCGGACGTCCGAGGGGCATTTTCATCCCAAGCCGACGGACGTGTTCGTGACGCCGGACACGATCAAGAAGTGCTACCTGAGGGAGGGCTGCTTTGTGAAGAGCACGCTGCAGGCGCCCCACCGCGGCAGCAGCCCCCAGCTTAAGGAAGTCCTCGAAGTCAACGGACTGCCCTTCGCCGAATACACAAAGGCGATGCGATTCGAGAACCTGACGACCATTGATCCGTTCGAGAAGTTCAGGCTCGAGACCGATCCGGACCTGCTCGAGACCCGCATCATTGATCTGGTCACACCCATCGGGCGTGGAACGCGCGGGCTCATCGTCGCTCCGCCGCGCACGGGCAAGACCACGATTCTCAAGCAGATTGCCAACGCCGTGACCACCAACCACCCGGAGGTGCATGTGATGGTGCTGTTGATCGACGAGCGCCCCGAGGAAGTCACCGACTTCCAGCGCTCGGTGAAGGCCGAGGTCGTCGCCTCCTCGAATGACCAGGACCTCGAGACCCACGTCCGCCTCTCCCGCTTCATGATCGAGCGCTGCCGCCGCATGGTCGAATCCAAGCGCGACACGTTCATCCTCCTCGACTCGATCACGCGCGTCGCCCGCGCTTACAACAGCGTCCATGGCGGAAGCGGTCGCACCATGACCGGCGGCGTCGACGCCCGCGCCCTTGAAATCCCCCGCAAAATCTTCGCCGCCGCGCGCAAGATCGAGGAGGGCGGATCCCTGACCATCGTGGCCACCGCGCTTGTCGACACCGGATCGCGCATGGACGAGTTGATCTTCCAGGAATTCAAAGGGACTGGGAACATGGAGTTGGTGCTCGATCGGAAGCTCTCGGACCGCCGGCTCTTCCCGGCCATCGACATCCCCAAGAGCGGCACCCGCAAGGAAGAGAAGCTCTTTCCTCCAAACCAGATCGACGCCATCCGCAAACTCCGCCGCATGATGGTCGATCTCCAGCCGGTCGAGGCCATGGAAACCCTCCTCGCCGCGCTCAAGAAACACCGCACCAACGACGAACTGTTGGCCAAGCTGCAATAGGGAGGCGTTCCCGTCCGCGGGAACACCTCGCGCTTGTGTCTGGTCTTGCCTCCGCGCCGCGCAAAGGCGCGGCTCAGAGCGCCGCTGCGACCAAGTCGCCCACCTGCGAGGTGCTGTAGCCCATCTTGCCCGCCGCCAGGCTCTTGATCTTCTCGACGACGGTTCGGATCACGGCCCTCTCGATTGCACCAGCCGCTTCGGTCTCGCCCAGGAAATCGAGCATCATCTGGCCGGCGCAGATGGCCGCCAGCGGGTTGATGACTCCCAAACCTGTGTACTTGGGCGCGCTGCCGCCAATAGGCTCGAACATCGAGGTGCCCGTCGGGTTGATGTTCCCGCCCGCCGCGATGCCCATGCCGCCCTGGATCATCGCCCCGAGATCCGTGATGATGTCGCCGAACAGATTGTCCGTCACAATCACGTCGAACCACTCCGGGTTCTTCACAAACCACATCGTCGTCGCATCGACGTGCGCGTAGTCCCGCTTGATGTCGGGATAGTCCTTCTGGCCGATCTCGTGGAAGGCGCGTTCCCAAAGATCGAACGCGTATGTGAGCACATTGGTCTTGCCGCAGAGGGTCAGTTGGGCCTTCCTGCCCGCCGCAACATCGTCGGGTTTGAGCCCGGGCCAGGGCGCGCCCCCGCGCCGTTTGCGCGCAAGATCGAATGCGAAGCGAAGGCAGCGCTCGATGCCGCGCCGCGTATTGACGCTCTCCTGCACCGCCACTTCGTTCGGCGTGCCCTTGAACACGAACCCGCCCACCCCGGTGTAGAGGCCTTCGTTGTTCTCGCGCACCACCACGAAATCGATGTCCCGTGGCCCCTTGTCGCGCAGCGGGCAGAAGCGCTGGTCGTAGAGCTTCACGGGGCGGAGGTTGATGTATTGCTCGAGTTCGAAACGTAAACGCAGGAGAATGCCTTTCTCGAGAATGCCGGGCTTGACGCCGGGATGGCCGATGGCGCCCAGCAGAATGGCGGGAAACTGGCGCAACTCGGCGACGGCGCTGTCGGGGAGGACTTCCTGGGTGCGGAGGTAGCGGTCTCCGCCGAAGTCAAAACGGGTGTAGTCGAGGCGGATCGAGAACTTGCGGGCGGCGGCATCGAGGACCTTGATGGCCTCCCGGATCACTTCCGGGCCCGTCCCGTCTCCGCCGATCACGGCGATATTGTAGCTGTTCATGGGTGTTCGAGTGCGTGGCGTCCCCCCCCGGGGGCGCGACAAAGGCACGCATCGTAGGAACTCGGCGCCCCAGTTCAACCCGAAAAATCGCGAAGTTTTGCTGGCGAACGACAGGATTTCCCGTACAAAAGCGGCTTTTAGAGAAGACGGATCCAGATTCGAAGCGCTCAAATGCCTATGAAAGAGTACGCATCAGCGGACATTCGCAGTTTCGTCATCGGCGGCCACGCCACGTGCGGCAAGACCATGCTCGGCGAGGCCATGCTGGCCTGCAGCGGGGTGATCGGACGCCTCGGCAGCATCTCCAACGGCACCACCGTGTCCGATTATCAGGAGAGCGAACAGAAGCGGAAGATTTCCATCCACGCCACCCTGCTCCACACCGACTGGCTCGGGAAGAAATTCAATATCATCGACACTCCAGGCTACATGGATTTCATGAGCGAGGCCATGGCCGCGCTGCGAATCGCCGACTTCGCCCTTGTGGTCGTCCACCCGATCGACGGTGTTGCCCTGGGCACCAATGCGGTTTGGCAGTACGCGACCGAATTCGGCCTCCCCAAAATGCTGGTCGTGAACATGCTCGACAAGGAACACACCAATTTTGACGGCGTCCTCTCGCAACTGCGCGAGCGCTACGGACCCAAGGTGTTCCCAATCACCCTGCCCGTGAATCCCGGCCCCGGTTTCAACCAGGTGCTTGACGTGATGCGCAGCGTGATCAGCACCTACACCACCGACGGCACCGGCAAAGAGACCGAGGCCGCCGCCGCGGGCGATTGGGCCGACAAGGCGAAAGCCCTTCACCAGGAGTTGATCGAGCACATCGCCGAAGCCGATGACAAACTCCTCGAGAAGTTCTTCGAGCAAGGCGGTCTCTCGGAAGACGAATTGCGCGCCGGCATCCACGCCGCGGTCCAAAAGGGCGAGGTCATCCCCCTCTTCGCCACGTCCGGGGAAACCAACGTCGGCGTCGCGCGCCTCATGGATTTCATCGCCAAGTACGGGGCGTCGCCTCTCGATCGCCCTCAACTCGAGGCGGTCGACGCCAACGATCAGCCGGTTCAGGTCAAGCTCACCGATCCCGCGCCCGTGATCTATGTCTTCAAGACGTTGAATGAAGAGCACATCGGCGAGGTCTCCATCTTCCGCGTTCAATCCGGCACGGTGCGGTTTGGGAGCGAGATGCTCAACGCCAACCGCAACACGAGCGAGCGGATCGGCCAGATTCTCGTGCTCAATGGCAAGAATCGGCAAAACGTCAACAGCCTCAACGCCGGCGACCTCGGCGCCGTCGTCAAGCTCAAGAACACCCACACCGGCGATACGCTCTGCGCGCCGGGCACCAACCTCCGGCTCCCCAAGGCGGCCTTCCCCAAGCCCAACATCCACGCCGCTCTCAAACTCAAGTCCAAGGGCGAGGAAGACAAGATCGCCCAGGGCCTGGCCGCATTGCACGAGGAGGACCCGACCTTCGTGTATGCCGTCGATTCCGAGTTGCACCAAACGGTGCTTTCCGGCCAGGGTGAACTGCATCTGCAGGTGATCTCCGAGCGGCTGCGCTCCCGTTACAAGGTCGATTTCGACCTTGTCGCCCCCCGCATCCGATTCCGCGAAACCATCAAGTCCAAGGCGGGTTCCAAGTATCGACACAAGAAACAGACGGGCGGCGCCGGGCAGTTCGCCGAGGTCTGGATGCGCATCGAACCCAAACCGCGCGGCACGGGCGTCGAGTTCACCCAGAGCCTCGTCGGCCAGAACGTCGACCGCGTCTTCGTCCCGTCGGTCGAGAAGGGAGTCAATGCCGCCTGCACCGAGGGCATTCTCGCCGGCTATCGCGTGGTCGATCTCAAGATCGATTTCTACGACGGCAAGATGCACCCGGTGGACTCGAAGGACATCGCCTTCCAGATTGCCGGCAAGGAGGCGTTCCGCGAGGCCTTCATGGCCGGACGCCCCTGCCTGCTCGAACCGATCCATGTCGTCGAAATCCGCGTCCCCGACGACGCCATGGGCAACGTGATCGGCGACCTCTCGAGCCGGCGCGGCAAGATTCTGGGCATGGACACCGCCGGCGGATTCCAGGTCATCAAGGCCACCGTGCCCGCCATGGAACTCTACCAGTATTCGACTGTCCTGCGCTCCCTCACCGGCGGACGCGCCGCCCACACCGAGGATTTCGACCACTACGAGGAGATGCCCAAGGAGATGGAGCAGAAAGTCATCGCCGAGGCCAAGAAGGCCAAGGAAGAACAGCAGGCGTAGCCGTCAGATTCCATCCGGGTCGCGGGACCGTTCTCGCGTTCAAAACTCGCCCCTCAGTGTGTTGGGGCGGGCGGCGCACCCCGAAACGTCATGTTCCGGACGTCCGCCGCCGGCGCTGCGAACGCCACGGTGACACCGGGCTAGCGGGCGCGCAGGGCTGCGCCGTACTCGGCCAGGGCCGCCGGCTCGCCAAAACGCCGGACATAATCGGCGTCGATCCAGACCGCGAACGTCGTG